>JAAZVO010000329.1 GCA_018623405.1 Crocinitomicaceae bacterium | reverse complement strand
GCAACATTTTTAATTCTAACCATGCTTTATCCTGAATTTAATCAATGTAAAAAGGTACAATATCCTTGTAGCCAATTCCTAGCCTTGAGGTATAAAATTCAAATTTTGGATCTTCTTCAGATGCTATTCTAATTCCAAATCGAAGTTTTTCGTTTACTAAGTTTTGGTAGGTGTTTAGTTCGTCCTTATTATCAATAACTGGATAAAGATTTTCAAAACCTTGGTTTATTAGGTTGGCTGATTTTTCTATGTAGGTAAGCTTTTTATAGCCATTGCAAATTATAAATTGACTTTTTTTGATTTTCCCTTTTTCAAAAAGCTTTTCTATAATATCAATGTCGAACCCAGAAGATGTTTCAATATGAACATCGTTTTTTAAAACTTCATCTAAAACAAATGAAAAGTGGGAGCTTTTGGTACAATAGCAGTAATTGTAATTGCCTTTGTAATTATGCTTTTTAATAGAATTTTCAAATAGGTTTTTGGCTTTTTGTATTTGACTTGAAATTTTTGGCAAGTAGGTAACTTTTAGTGGGGTTCCATACTTTTCAATTATTGAGGTTAAATCTAAATCGAGCCAAGAAAGATTGTTGTTGTTTACTTTAAAGTCTTCTGTAGGGAAGTCGAAAGTTTGTTCAACAAGGTCAGCGTATTTATTCTTCATTTAAGCTATTAAACTAAAGAACAAAGTTGGATAAAAAAATCAAGTAAAAATTTAATAGAATTTGAAAAGTGAAATTTAAAAATGGTCTAATTTAAAAGTTCCATTTTTTCTTTATTAGGCAGGTGTCTAATTTCAAAAACCAGCCCCAATTCTGTTATTTTTTTGTGACTAAAAAACAAAAAAAGCCTCAAAATCAATAGATTAAGAGGCTTTTGAAGTACCCGGGGCGGGACTTGAACCCGCACGAACACAATGTTCACAGGATTTTAAGTCCTGCGTGTCTACCAATTCCACCACCCGGGCAAATATTTTAAGAACAAAAAAAAATCCCACTTTAAGTGGGCTTTGAGCGAGAGACGAGATTCGAACTCGCGACCCCAACCTTGGCAAGGTTGTGCTCTACCAGCTGAGCTACTCTCGCAAACGGAGGGCAAAATTAATCAAAATTTAAAACCACCCAACACTAGCCTTTTAAAATATTTTTAATCTCGTTTAATTTTAGCAAAGCTTCTACCGGTGTTAAAATATCTATATCTAAATTTTCAATCTCGTGTTTTATTTGAGCTAGGGTAGGATCATCTAATTGGAAAAAACTTAGTTGCATGTCATCGGCTAAGGCAGAGGTAGTTAGCTTCTTTTTTGAGTTTTCTTTAGCATGAGTTTGCTCTAACTCTTTTAAAACTTTGTTTGCTCGATTTATCAATTTGGGAGGCATACCCGCCATTTTTGCAACGTGAATTCCAAAGCTGTGTTCGCTTCCTCCAGGTACAATTTTTCTTAAAAAAATTACTTTGTTGGAGAGTTCTTTAACCGAAACATTAAAGTTTTTGATTCTTTCAAAACTCTTTTGCATTTCATTTAACTCATGGTAGTGGGTAGCAAACAATGTTTTTGGCCTATCAGTATGATTATGTAAAAATTCTGCTATTGCCCATGCAATAGAAATTCCATCATAAGTAGATGTTCCTCTACCAATTTCATCTAAAAGTATTAAGCTTCTATTAGAAAGGTTATTTAAAATGCTTGCAGTTTCATTCATTTCAACCATGAAGGTAGATTCACCTTGTGAAATGTTATCTGAAGCACCAACTCGTGTGAATATTTTATCTACTAATCCAATTTCAGCACCTTTTGCAGGAACAAAACAGCCTATTTGTGCCATCAGCACAATGAGTGCGGTTTGCCTTAAAACTGCAGACTTTCCAGACATATTTGGTCCTGTAATCATCATTATTTGCTGTGAGTCTGTATCTAAATGAATGTCATTTGGAATATAAGGCTCGCCAATAGGTAAATTTTGTTCAATTACAGGATGTCTTCCTTGTAAAATAGACAATGCATAACCTTCATTGATATGAGGTTTGGTATAATTTAATTTTTCAGAAATTTCAGCAAATGAGAGCAAGCAGTCTAAAACAGCTAAATTATGCGCGTTTACCTGAATAGGCTCTAAGTAGCCGGCAACTTTATCAAGCAATTGCTGATAAAGTTCAGCTTCTAACTTGCCAATATTTTCTTCTGCAGCTAAAATCTTTGATTCATATTCTTTTAGCTCGGGGGTAATGTACCTTTCTGCATTTACCAAAGTTTGTTTTCTTATCCAGGTTTCAGGCACTTTACTTTTATGGGTATTGGTAACTTCCAAATAGTAGCCAAATACATTATTGAAACCTATTTTTAAGGATGGAATTCCGGTTTTTTCCATCTCAGCTTTTTGCATCTTGGCGAGATAGTCTTTCCCAGAAAAGGCAATTTCTCGGTATTCGTCTAATTCGTTATTGATACCTTTTTTAATAACCCCACCTTTTGAAACTAAGATTGGAGGTTCAGGCTCTAACCAAGCATCTATTTCTTTAGTGAGATGTTCACATGGGTTTAATTTATCAGATAATACCTTTACCTCGTTAGATTTAGCGCCTTTGCAAAACTGCTTGATGTTTTTTGTTGAAATTAATCCTCTTTTTATTTGATTAATTTCTTTTGGGTTAGCCTTATTTACTGAAACTTTAGAAATTAACCTTTCAATGTCTCCAATATTGGATAATTCATTATTCAGGTTTTCTTTAATTACCTCAGATTTAATAAGGTAATCAACAATTGAAAGTCTTTCTTCAATCGGGGCTTTTTCTTTTAAAGGTAAAGCTAACCACCTTTTTAGCAATCGTGAACCCATTGGGGTATTGGTGCGGTCTAGTATATCTAGTAGGGTTTTGCCTTG
>JAAZVO010000328.1 GCA_018623405.1 Crocinitomicaceae bacterium | reverse complement strand
TAGTGGTTTTTATGCTGTTGAAATTAACCAAACAACCCAAAAGCTAATTCTTGGAGGAAGAAACAAAGTGGTAATTACTGATTTAGCCGGTTTGAAATAATTTGATGACGAAGGAGAAAAGAGAAAAGAAGAAGGACGAAGGATGAAGGAGAAAAGAGGAAAGACTTTTTAAATTTTGAATACCCAAATGTTGAATTTTATTGCCAAAAGCTAATAGCCAGAAGCCAACTGCCAATTAACCCTCCTGTAAGCTTTTACGAAGGCGGAAAACCAACCAAAAACTAAAAACCAAAAACTATAGACTTTAGACTATCGAAAATAGATGTTAGACTCATAAATATTGAATTTTAAATAGCCAAATGCCAATAGCTAGAGGCTAAAATCAAATAGCAAGAAGCCAACTCCACTACTCCCAACTACCCAACTCCACCTCCACCCAACTACTCAACTCCCAACTACCCAACTCCCAACTCAAAGACTCATCCTATCTTTCAACTTTACAGCTTGCCTTCTAGAAACCTCTACGGTTTTTCCATCTTTAAGCGTAAGTAATAAACCACCATTAAACCAACTTTCCACTTTTTCAATCCACTTCATATTAACGATATGCTTTCTGTTGGCTCTGAAAAAATGCTTTGAATTCAAACGTTTATCAAGATTATTTAAAGACTTTAAAATCAGTGGTTTGAACGTATCAAAATAAACCCTAACATAATTTCCCTCACTCTCAAAAAGCCTTACATCTTTAAGGGTAACAAACCAACATTTATCGCCATCTTTCAGAAAAACTTGGTCGGTATCATCTAACACACCTCTTTCATCCGGAGAAATGCGTTCCAACTCCTTTTCCATTTTAATTTCTTCCCTTACCTTATCTATGGCAGCTTTTAAACGATCTTCCTCCACAGGCTTAAGCAAGTAATCCATGGCAGAAACATCAAAAGCTTTTTTGGCGTATTCATCGTAAGCAGTAACAAATACAATGTTTGGCACATCTTCAAGGGTTTCCAAGAATTGAAATCCATCTTTTCCGGGCATTTGAATATCCAAGAAAATTAATTCAGCATCAAGGCTTTTAAGGCCTTCTGTAGCTTCATCGGCATTGCCAAACTCAGCAATAATTTCAATGTCTTTAAATTCTTTAAGCAGGCTTTTTAATTCTTGTCTAGCCAAGCGTTCGTCGTCAATAATTACAGTTTTAATCATGGTTTTTGGTTTTTTAAAGCAGGAAAAATTATTTGTGTTTGAACCCTATGTTCATCGAGGTTTTCAATTTTGAAAATTGCTTGCTCTACATACAAAAGGCGTAACCTTTCTTTGGTATTAGAAATTCCAAAACCTGTTTCAGGTGTGGCATTTTCATCAAAATTTCCGGGATTTGTTATGGTAACTACCATTCTATTTGCCTCGGTATGCGCCTTAACAATTAATTCGCCGCCTTTCGGGATTTTTGAAATACCGTGTTTAATACCATTTTCTACAATGGTTTGCATCATCATAGGCGGCACCAACCAATCAAAGCAATCGTTTTCTATTTGAAATTTATAGTTTAACCTCTCTTCAAAACGGGCCTTCTCTATTGAGAGGTAATCTTTTACTAGGTTTAGCTCTTCCTCAAAAGTGATAAACTTCATTTTACCTATTAAAAGGTTATTTCTGAGCACATTAGATAATTGAGTAATTACCTTTTTTGCCTTTTTAGGCTCCTCATCTACCAAGGCGCGAATGCTGTTCATGGCATTGAAGATAAAATGCGGGTTAAGTTGCGATTTAAGCTTATTGAGCTCAATTTCGTTTTTGGTAGCTTCCCACTTTAAGTTTTTAATTTCTTCGTTTTTGTAATTCCTAAAAATGTGGAAGATAAAGTAGAACATAGACCACAGCAAAAACAGAATTTCCCATCCTAAAAACTCTTGAAAAATGGCAACGGGGTCAACATTTGTGCTCCCACCTATAAATAGATAGTTTGATGCTAAAAAAAGCCCTTCAAATATGGCGCTAGCTACAATGGTTGCAAGTAAAACCCGAGGGATTAACCCCAAGATATTCAGTTTTATCCATCCTTGTCTTATGATAAACTCGCGGTAGGCATGCGATAATCCAACACCAAATAAAAAAGCAGAAAAAAGAGAAATAAATAGGGTGAAGTTTATAGGAACTCCCCTAAACTGATTCAATAAAAAAGCAGTGAGAATATAAATTGACCACCCTCCTATTTGCAGCCACCAATAAACCTTTTTCGAATTTAGATTAGATACATCCACCAACCAAAGATAGTTGGAGATGCGAATTGAAAGGGTAAATTACAGGATTGGAGATTATTGCTTTTAAAATGAAAATAGAAAGTATAAACTATTGCTGTGAGGTGGTAAGCTCTTTGTATTTGGCGGCCAAATACCCCAACATTTTTGAGATGGTGCCAATAGCCTCTTCTGTTTCTTTACTCACTTGTTTTTTCTTTAAGCGCAGCACCAACAAGCCGTAAACACCGTTTAAGCAGTTCTCAATTAAATTAAAAGTGGGGTTCACATTTTTTCGGCGAAGCAGTTCAATGTTTGGCTCTGCCGCCTCAAATAACTTAATGTAGGTTTTATCTTTCTTTATTTGAAACAGCGTATTGTGCAGAAACAGCAATTCACTCTTTACCTCATGCACTTCTTGCAAATGACCTTTTTGAGTTAAGCCCTGCTCTTTCATTTCTTGAATAAGCTCCAAGTACCAATCTCTAATTTCTAAAATGGTATCGGCATCTACATCATACTTGCTGATGATAAGCGTTTCAATTTGCTTAATATCAAAATTACAGGCGCGTAAAATATCCTCAAGCTGCCACA
>JAAZVO010000327.1 GCA_018623405.1 Crocinitomicaceae bacterium | reverse complement strand
TGCATCAAGGTCCGCTAAGAGCAGGAGATAGAGAGTACAAAAGAGGCCAATACTTTGAGGCTACTAGTCCATTCTTTACCTTGTTAGATGCAAACGAAAGTGATAAGTTACTACAACCAACCATCAACTTTGGTTTACCTATGTATGAGTTTAACTTAGATGATTTGGTACCAACAACAAACGATACTGCTACAGCAGAGCAAGCTTTAGACCTCATCAACGTAGTACCTAACCCATACTATGCTTACTCGCAATACGAAACAGATAAACTAGACAATCGCGTAAGAATTACCAACCTTCCTGAAAGGTGCAACATAAACATCTACACCGTAAATGGAACTTTGGTAAGAACTTACATAAAAGATGATGCATCCACTTCTTTTGTGGATTGGGACTTAAAGAATACTTTCAAAACACCAATCTCGTCAGGCGTGTACATTATTCATGTGGAAGTACCGGGTGTGGGTGAAAGAATTGTGAAATGGTTCGGGATGATGAGACCCGTGGATTTGGATGCGTTTTAAGAATTTGGATGGGGAATCTAGGCGGACAACTTAGAGTTTCAGTAAATCTTTAAAATCGGCGGAAGAGATACTGAACTCTAAACCCATCCTTTACAAATATAATAACCAATTTTCTAAGGCACGATAAGCGGCATCTTTATCTTCTAAATACGCCATGTGCCCGGCTTTTGATAATATTTTTATTCTAACATTTGGATGATGAGCTGCCTGCTCAATTAATGTTTGCCTTGGTATTAATTTATCGAACTTTCCTCCCAATAGGTAAACCTGATATGGTGGAAACTTTAACATTATCTCTCTTGAAGGCCTGATTTTCATTCCTTCTAAAGCTGCAATTACACCTTGTTTTGAGGTTTTTAACCCATCTTTTTTTACCTTATTTACAAGGTGACGATTTTCAATCCTAAAAGAATACCTAAAAAGAAGGGGAATTGCTTTTCGGATAAACCCTTTGTGGTTGGTTTTAACCAATTTTATGGCTTGGCTTCTTCCTGTTTTTCGTTCAGGCGAATCTGCTCTAGTTGTACTCTGAAACAAGCAAATTCCTTTAACCATATCAGGATATAAATCGGCGAAAGCCATTGCCACATAACCTCCCATGCTGTGCCCAACTAAAACTACTTTTTTTAGGTTTTCGTGCTTAATAATGGCATGAATAGATTCAGCCATAAGTTCCATAGTATGTACATAACCTATGTTACCTGAATTGCCATGACCAAGAAGATCGGGAGCAATAACTCTAAAGTTTGGAGCTAGAGAAGCTGCATAATCCTCCCACATGTTTTTTGATTCTAAAAATCCGTGAATAAGCACTACATTAACCCCTTCACCAATAATATTGTAATCAATGTTCTCCTTTTTAAAGGTTATTTTCTTTTCCATACCCTTATTCGTAAAAATGCATTTCAGTTAGGTATTTATAAACCTTTGGAGTTAATAGATATTCAACGCTTTTGTTGTTTTTGATAGCTGCTCTAATAAAGCTTGCGGAAATATTCATTACGGGGGCATTGGTAAAATGAACATTTGGGTGATTGTGGAATTGGTGATTGGGCTCTTTTTCGTTTTCTTGTGATATTCTAGGGTAAATGTAAAGGTGGTGATGGTGGATTATTTCCTCATGGTTTTTCCATTTATGAAAGCTTCTAAGATTATCCTCCCCCATAATTAGCGAAAACTCTTTATCAGGGTTTTCTTCTCTTAAGTAGGTAAGCGTATGAATGGTATAGGATGGTTTGGGCAACTTGAATTCAATGTCTGATACGTAAAAACTAGGGTTGTCTTCAATGGCTACTCTTACCAATGCCATTCGGTGGTAATCTTCCAATAAGGTTTGCTTTGACTTAAACGGATTTTTTGGAGTAACTACAAACCAAATTTTTTCCAATTCAGTATATTGAGCCATATGATTGGCAATAGCTAAATGCCCAACATGAATAGGGTTAAAAGTGCCAAAGAAGAGGCCAATTTTCATAGCTTTAAAAAAGTTGAAACTGCTTGATAGGCATTATCAATAGCGTGGTTTAAAACTTTGTTTTCAATAATTAGGTCGAATTCCGGAGCACGCTTAAGCTCAATGCTTGCTTTTTCGAGGCGCATTAGAATTTTTTCATTGGTCTCTGTGCCTCTAGATCGTAATCTTTTTTCAAGCGATTCAACCGAGGGAGGCATCACGAAAATAGATAAGGCATTTGTGCCAAGCGACTTTTTTAGGTTTAATCCACCAACAACATCTACATCAAAGATTACGCTATTTCCCTTTTGCCAAATTCTTTCTAATTCGCTGTTTAGGGTTCCGTAAAATTGATCGGGGTAAACTTCTTCCCACTCTACTAAAGCATTATCATTTATGGCTTTTTTAAATCCCTCAACACCTAAAAAATAGTAGTCTTTTCCGTTTACCTCATTTCCTCTTATAGGTCTGCTACAGGCTGAAATAGAAAACTCTAGAGTAGGAATTTTTTCTAGTAAAGCATGAACAATTGTGGTTTTGCCCGCCCCTGAGGGAGCTGAAAAAATTATGGCTTTATTTTTTGGTTGTAACTGCAAACTTGAAATTGAAAACCAATTAGGCTTCGAAGGTATTACTTTAAAATTTCAGTTAAAGCACATTCAATGACTGTTCTTTTATTTTCTCTAGTTCATCCTTCATGTTAACCACCAATTTCTGTATTTCTGAATGGTTTGCCTTTGAACCAATGGTGTTTATTTCTCTACCCATTTCTTGAGCAATAAAGCCAAGCTTTTTACCATTAGACTCTTTGCCTAATAATGTTTCGTTAAAATATTTGCAGTGGTTCCTAAGTCGCACTATTTCTTCATTAATGTCGTATTTCTCAAGGTAATAAACTACTTCTTGATGCATACGCTCTTTATCTTCATTAGAAAGTTCTTTTAACTCTTCAATTTTTTGGGTAAG
>JAAZVO010000326.1 GCA_018623405.1 Crocinitomicaceae bacterium | reverse complement strand
TTGTTTCTAGCTTCATTACGCGGCCCCGGAAAAGTTTGGATTCAATCTTTACCTTTTAGCAGACTTGCCTCCAGAATTTTTGCAGCTGCTCCACAGGCAGGAGGTAAACAAAAAGGCGAAGGAAGCGTTTTAGGAGGGTTAGGCAATTTGCTTGATGGCGACAATAATTTTTAATCCCAAAAACCAATCAAAATGAGAAAATTATCAGTATTTCTAGTTTTTGCATTCACAATAACTTTACTTGCTTTTACTCCCGATGGAAAAGAGGTAAAAACACTACAAATAGGTGAGCAAGCCCCGAGAATTGATTTAAATTTAAAGTCAACAAAGGGAGAAGAAACAATGGTTCGTACCATGATGGGCGGAAAAGGATTGTTGGTTGTTTTTTCATGCAATACTTGCCCCTTTGTGGTAGCTTGGGAAGACCGTTACAATGAGCTGTATGATTTAGCAAAAGCCAATGGAATTGAAATGGTGTTGGTAAACTCAAACGAAGCAAAAAGAGCAGGAGAAGACTCACCAAAGGAAATGGAAAAGCACGCAAAAAAATTAGATTACAAAGCTCCATATTTAATTGATGAAAACTCTGCCTTGGCAAATGCTTGGGGAGCAAAAACAACTCCGCACGTTTACCTTTTCGATGCTTCTTTTAGGTTACGATACGAAGGCGCAATTGATGATAATTATAAAAGCAAAGATGAGGTAACAGCAACCTACCTAAAAAATGCTTTAGAGAACTTGGCAAAGGGCGAAAAAATTGATCCTGCCAATACAAAAGCTTTAGGATGCAGCATAAAAAGAGTAGGATAATAATATTATTAAATCAAATACAATGGAAAAGCCTGCCTTAATTAGCGGGCTTTTTTGCCAATGGATGCAATTATCTAGCCTTTCTTAATAGCTTTTTCAACCAATAAATACCCAGCTTACTTTTTAGATTAAATAACAACTTTCTTGAAAAAGGAATTGAATTACCCAATCCCTCACTTACTGCTGTTCTGCAAGGGTTACACTTACCGCATGGCTTACCATTTTTGGGGCGGTGGCAAAACCATATGTTTTCAATTATACCTTGCCAACCCTTTGCTTGGGCTAAGGCTAGCATTTCTTTTTTACTACGCTTTATAATGGGAAAACGGTAGAATTTGAACAATTCAAAATATAATTTGGCTTTGTCTTTTTCCTTGGCGTTAATCACCTTTGCTTCATCAAATGCAGCAACACCAGTATCATCTTCTTTTAAAAAGGGAGCAAAACTTTGCGAAAGCGATTCTCCATAACCTGATACTTCTCCTTTTTTAATAACACCAAGTTCGAGGTCAATTAACTGTTGCCATTTGCAAAACCTAGCTAACCAATCATATTGATGCCCGAGATGCCTAATTTTTTGTAACTCATGAAAAGTTTGAGATATTTCTTGGTTTTTTGGTATTTCATTTAAATCAAAAAAAAGGGTAGGAAGAATTAATGCTTCTGCTTTTGAGTTTTCCTTGTTTATTAACCCTTTTATCTTTTGCATGGTAAATAATTCCATTTCTGTTGAGGGCCTTGTAGGGTCTTTAACATAAATGGGTTGCACCGTGGTGTTTTTATCAAAAACCAACTCCAAAAGCCGATAGGTAGAGTCTAAACCTCCTGTCCACAGTAAATTTTTGGGTGTATGTTCAGCGGTATTTTTCAAGAGACAACAAACTTAGCTACAACTTCTCCACAACACATAAAATTTAGCTTGAGAGCAACTATTTTTGACCCTTAATTCAATAGCCATGAATATACTTTTGATTGGTTCGGGTGGTAGAGAGCACGCCTTAGCATGGAAAATTGGGCAAAGTAAACGCACCAAGAAATTATACATTTCTCCGGGCAATGGAGGCACAGCAGAAAGTGGAGAAAATGTTACCATAAACATCTCTGATTTTTTAGAGCTAAAAAGTTTCTTGATAGAAAAAAACATCGATTTAGTGGTTGTTGGTCCTGAGCAACCATTGGTAGATGGACTTGCAGACCAAATAAAACAGGATACTGAGCTTCAAAAAGTAAAAGTTTTCGGGCCTCAAAAAATGGGAGCCCAGTTAGAAGGAAGTAAAGCTTTTTCAAAAGAATTTATGAAACGCCATAATATTCCCACTGCGGGCTATTGCACGTTTAATAGCAGTCAACTAAATGAGGCCTACTCATTTTTAGAAACCCTCAATCCTCCTTATGTGCTTAAAGCAGATGGATTAGCCGCAGGTAAAGGGGTGTTAATTATCAATGAATTAGCTCAAGCCAAAACAGAGTTAGCAGAAATGTTTAACGGAAAGTTTGGTGCAGCAAGCCAACAGGTTGTTATTGAGGAGTTTTTGGATGGAATTGAAATGAGTGCCTTTGTTATCACCAATGGAAAAGATTATGTTTTGCTTCCTGAAGCTAAAGATTATAAACGTATTGGTGAGGGTGATACAGGTTTAAATACAGGAGGTATGGGCTGCATTTCACCCGTACCGTTTGCCAAGGGCGATTTTATGAAAAAGGTTGAACAAAAGGTTATTCAGCCTACTATTAATGGTTTGGCACAAGAGGGGATTCCTTACACGGGTTTTATCTTTTTTGGGTTGATGAACGTAAAAGGAGAACCTTTTGTAATTGAATACAATGTGCGTATGGGTGACCCCGAATCCGAAGTTGTTTTGCCGAGAATTCAGTCTGACTTGGTTGAGGTGATTAACGCATGCTTTGAAGGAGATCTTTCAAAAATAAATCTCGATGTAATGGATGAAACGGCATTAACCATTATGGCTGTTTCAGGAGGATATCCGGGAAGCTATAAAAAAGGAAAGCATATTCGTTTCGACCATTTGCCACAATCCGGAATATATTTTCATGCAGGAACAAAGGCAGATGGCGATGAGCTTTATACTTCAGGAGGAAGAGTAATTGCTTGTACCGGATTCGGAAAATCTATTGA
>JAAZVO010000076.1 GCA_018623405.1 Crocinitomicaceae bacterium | reverse complement strand
TTTGGTATTGATTGATTTAAAATATTCGTTAGAAGCAAGGTTCAATAACAAATTGGTATTGGCTTCCTTTAAATCTTCATTGATTAAATCTGTAATTCTATCTTTCCAAAACTCATAAAGATTTTTACCCCGCGTAGTTTTTAGGGATGTACCCATTTCTAATCGGTAAGGCATCATCATGTCAAAAGGCCTTAAAACGCCGTACAACCCTGATAGAATTCTTAAGTGACTTTGTGTGTAATCTACTTGATTTTCATTTAAAGTTTCAGCATTAAAACCAACGTAAACATCCCCAGTAAAGGCAAAAAGAGCTTGTTTTGATTGCTCTGCTACCAAGGGAGTTTGCCAAACTTGATTTCTTTCAAAATTTAGTTGTCCTAAGCTCTCGCTGATTCCTTGAAGTTCCATTAATTTTTTAGGAGACTTTTTCTTTAAAACCTTCATTAATTTTTCAGATTCATCTAACATTCTTGCTTCTGAAGAATAAGTAATCGCAGACTTTTTATCATAATTAAGTGATTTTGCAGGAGAAATTACAGTTATCATGAAAAGATTTTTTGAATAAACGGCGAACTTAATAATTGGTTCTATTGTTTAAACAACAATTTAATTTTTGTGAATAATGCTTTTTCGTATTTTCACGCCACTTTGTAATCCAGATATTCTATGAACCGATTTTTAACTATATTTATATCAATTATTTTAACCTCAAATTTAGGATTTGCACAAGTAAACCTTGGTGGCAAGTCATTTCAAAATTCTTTCACTACAACCCTGTTACCAGATCTTTCTAAACAAAACTTAATCATTGCAGAATTTGCAAAATTTCCAAATGCAGGAGAAAGAAAAGAACTTTCGAGTTTTGGGATTGAGTTTTTAGAATACATCCCAAAAAACAATTATTTGCTGCGTGTTGCGAATACCTCGGCATTTGAAAAATTGAAAAACTCAAACCTTAAATCTTGGGATTACTTCTCACCAAAGCACAAGGCTAGTGTTAGGTTAAACAACTATGACTTTCCGGTTTATGCTTTAGTAGATGAGTCAACCGTGAAGTTGGATGTATTTCCAATCAATAAATCACAATTAAATCAACTTCAAACAGGATTAATAAATGCTGGTTTCTCACCTGAGTTAGCCTCTACCAAAGATGGCTTCACTGTAACCTCAATCATCAATAACATAGAAAACCTTTTAGCTGTTGAAGAAGTATTTTTTGCAGATATTACAGATGCTCCGGCAATTCCTGAAAACTTAGTAGGAAAAACAGACCATAGATCTTACTACATTAACTCTCTTCATCCTGAGTTACCTCAATACGATGGTAGAGGAATTAATGTGGCATTAGGGGATGATGGAATAGTAGGACCGCATATTGATTACACAGGTAGAATCGACCAAACCAAAGCATCGGGAGGTACAGCGCCCAATAACGATCATGGTGACCATATTGCAGGTACTATTATGGGTGCAGGAAACATTGACCCCGACACAAGAGGTATGGCTCCGGGTTCATTTTTGCATGTTTACAATGTTTGGGATGCAGTTGATGATTCACCACAAGATTATGTTTCAAGGAACATAAGAATTACAAGTACTTCTTACTCAAACGGATGTAATGCAGGCTATACAAACAGAGCAAGAAACGCTGATTTATCAACCTATAACAACACCTCATTAGTGCACGTTTTTTCAGCAGGAAACTCAAACGGAAGCGATTGTGGATACGGTGCCGGAAGTCAGTGGGGAAATGTAACCGGTGGAATTAAAGTGGGTAAAAACGTAATTGCTGTTGCCAACTTAACTTTTGAAGATGTTATTGCGCCTTCAAGCTCGAGAGGTCCTGCTCATGATGGTAGAATAAAGCCAGAAGTTTCAGCAGTTGGAACCGCAGTTTACTCAACAACAACCAACAATCTTTACAATACCAAAACAGGTACTTCAATGTCTTGCCCAGGAGTTTCAGGAACATTGGCGCAGCTGTATGATGCATTTATTGAAAATCATGGTTATGAGCCACCCTCAGGACTGATGAAAGCTATTTTAATGAATACTGCTGATGACATTGGAAACCCCGGCCCCGACTTCATTCATGGTTATGGAAGAATAAATGCAAGGAGAGCAGTTGACCTCATAGAAAGTGGAAACTTTATGAGTGACAGTATTGACCAAGGTCAAACCAAAACATTTAATATTCCAGTTGCAAATGGCGCTCAAGACGTAAGCATAATGTTGCATTGGACAGATGTACCTGCTATTGCCAATGCCAATACCGCATTAGTAAATGATTTAGACCTTACTGTTACCGACCCTAACAGTGTTGTTTTAGAGCCTTGGGTGTTGGATATTACACCTAACCCTACCAACTTAAATACACCTGCAGTTAGAGGAAGAGATTCACTCAATAACCAAGAACAGGTTACCATAGACCAACCTGCACCCGGAACAATAACTGTAACTGTTGATGGAACTTCAATTCCAAGCGGAGCTCAAGAGTTTTTTATTGTTTATCAATTTAGAGATGAATCAATAACCTTAACCTACCCTATTGGTGGCGAAGGCTTTACACCAAATGGAAGCGAAGTAATTAGGTGGGATGCAAGACCGGGAACTTCGAACTTTTCACTTGAATATTCTACTGATAGTGGTTCAACCTGGAATTTAATCTCCAACTCTATTAACCCTGATGACAGACATTATTCTTGGGGAGTTGCAAATACGCTTACAGATGAAGCGCTGATAAGGGTAATTAGAGGAGGACAATCTGATGAGTCTGACAGGACTTTTGCCATTGTTGGAAAGCCTCAAAACTTGCAAGCAGATTGGGTTTGTGTAGATTCTATGCAGCTAAGTTGGAATAACGTTGCCGGCATAAACGACTATTTGGTTACCAAACTTGGCAATGAATACATGGATTCTATTGCCGTAACCAATAAAAACTCAGTTAAGTTGTATGGTATAAATCCTTTTGATGAAAATTGGTTCAGTGTTCAAAGTTTATTTCCAAGCAAAGTAAAAGGAGAAAGAGCATTGGCAATTCAAGTTTCGGGAGGGGTAAAAAATTGCCCGATAGACAGAGATGTAAATCTTACAAAAGTTACTTATCCTCAATTAAATAGGTTACCCAATTGTTTAGAAGATACTGCTTCAAACCTTTCAATAATTGTAAAAAACAGCGGATTAATGGCTTTGCCTTCCGCTTCTATCTCATATCAAATAAATAATGGAGCTGTAGTTACCGAAAATTACAACCAAAACATAAATAGCGGAGATTCCATTTTTTACACATTTTCAAATCCTATTGACTACACTGCTTTACCTCAAAACAGCACAATAAGGCTTTGGCATAACGTAGCAGGAGATCAAAATAAAAACAACGATACCTTATTTTTTGGCTTAGATGTTTATTCGGGAACTTCTGTAACCCCACTTTACACGCAAGATTTTGAAAATTTTAGCCAATGTGGAACACAAACCAATTGCGAAGCAACAATTTGCAACCTTCAAGATGGATGGATAAACTTAGAAAATACCGTTGAAGATGACATTGATTGGAGAGTTGACAATGGAGGAACCCAATCAGGAAACACCGGGCCTGACACGGACCATAACCCCGGAAATACAGGAGGAAATTATTTGTACCTAGAAGCTTCGGGAGGTTGTACTTTTCAAACTGCAACTATGCTATCACCATGTATTCAAATACCTGCCAACGCCCCTGTTGAGTTAAGCTTTTGGTACCACATGTTTGGTGCTGCCATGGGAGATTTGCATATAGATTTAATGGTAAACAATGATTACATTCAAGATATTATCGCCCCTCTTTCAGGTAATAAAGGCAATCAATGGTTACAGCAAACTGTTAACTTATCGGCCTATGGAGGCCAAGAAGTTGTAGTAGTTTTTAGAGGAATAACCGGAGGCGACTTCACTAGCGATATGGCTCTAGATGACATTTCTATTTATGCAGTTTCTAACGCTCCAACAGCAGACTTTACCTCTACCAACACAAGTGTTTGTCCCGGTGGCGTGGTAAAACTTTACGACAACTCTCAAAATGCGCCTACAAATTGGAATTGGACAATCACCCCAAATACTTTTCAGTTTGTAAACGGCACAAATGCCAACTCTCAAAATCCTGAAATTGAATTATTAGGATCTGGAAACTATGATATTAAGCTTACAGTAAGTAATCCAAATGGCTCAGACAGCACAATCAAAAACAGCTTTGTTTTTTCTGATGCCGGGTTCTTCCCTCCTATTGTTCAAGATTTTGACAATACAGGACTTCCACCGCAAGGCTGGTTTATCAATAATCCTTCAGGAAGTTACTCATGGCAATTTAGGTTTGGGGTAACCGGAAGCGATGGAAACAGCACAACCTGCATTTTTGTAAATAATTATCTAAGTGATGATAAAGGTGCTAGAGATGAAATAGAAACCTTCAAAATTGACCTTACCAACTCTGCTAACTCTTTCTTAACTTTTGATGTTGCCTATGTTACCAATACCAATGGAAATGCAGATGGTTTAGCAGTTGAAGTTTCAACTGATTGTGGCGAGTCTTTTGCTCCAACTACATATAACAAATCTGGAGCAAACCTTGCTACAGCGGCACCATTCAATAATCAATGGGTTCCTACCTTAGCTTCAGATTGGAGAACAGATACGCTAGATCTTACTCCTTATTTAGGAAAATCTGTAATTCTACGTTTTGTAAATATCAATGGACATGGCAACGCCTTGCACCTTGATAACATCAACGTTTATGACTTTAGTCCACCAAAAGCAAACTTCGTTTATACAGGAGCAAATTGTGTTGGTGATTCTGTAGTGTTTGAAGAAGCTTCATTCGGATACCAAAGAAGTTATGCTTGGGATTTTGGCCCTACAGGCAACCCTGCAACGGCTGTTGGTCCAGGTCCTCATAATGTTGCATTTTCATCAGCAGGTCCTAACTCAATAGAACTAATCGTAACAAATCCATTAGGTGCTGATACGATTTCAAAATCAATAAGTTTAAATGAAGGACCTACCGCAGGTTTAGGCACACAGAGTGATTCATCAGGAATGAGATTTACATTGTGGAGTGCATCTTCAAATGCAACCAACTACCAATGGTTTATTGGCGATAGCTTGATTGGTCAATCTGATACTGCTTATATCAGGTTTAATGCACCAGGGTTTTATGATATAACAATTGTGGCAATAAACCCTTGCGGCACAGATACATCTTCACAAAGAGTTGAAGCCATAAATATTGGATTAAATGATTTTGGTAAGTCGTCAAGCTTTACCGTATATCCAAATCCGGCTAAAAACATATTTACCTTCAACAACCCTCTTCAAAAACAAGTTGAAATTGAGTTGTACGATGGTAGAATGCGATTAGTTGACTTCAAGTCAACAAGTCAATCACAAATTAATTGGGATATTTCTAATTTGGTAAATGGAGTTTATTACTTAAACATCAAATCGGAAGAGGAAGTAAAAATTTTAAAAATTAGTAAATCGTTGTAATTTTATACCGAAATGGATTTCTTATACTACTTGCTTTTGTGGTGCACTTTAGGAGGTATATTGGTTTATCTCATTAACAAGTTAGTTTCAACAAACCCAAAGCGAAAAATAAAAAGAACCTCAAAAAACAAAACCCTTAAGAATTATGGTGGACCTGAGTTTGAGTTGCCTCCGGGTATTGTTTTACAAGAGGAAGATGACGACGAAATGTCTTCGCAAAACCTAAAAGAAAAGAGCTAATGCTCCTTGGTTTTTGCTACCTTCGCGCCCCTTTATAAATTAATGTTACAGCTAGCGGGTTGGAGTATTTTAATTAGCATTTTACATGGATTGTTTCCTAACCATTGGATGCCATCTATTGCCATTGGAAAAACCAACAATTGGTCTAATGCCAAATCGCTAAAAATTACCACTTACCTAGCACTTATTCATATTTTCTCTACCCTCCTATTCGGGGTTGTAATTTATTGGGTAGGAAGAAACCTTTTGGAAGACGAACACTTTTTTGAATTAATAACCTCATGGGGTTTTATAGTATTCGGGGTGTTTTATTTCGTAAGCTCAAAATGGCTTGGCGGGTTTGATAAGCATGGCTCAAAAAAATACACAATTGCCTACCTCTCATTGCTCATGCTGCTGTCACCTTGTATTGAGATTTTCCCATTTTTTTTCAATGCCTCTGCTTATGGTTTATATGCCTTTTTGATTATTGGAGTAATTTATACCTTTTTTAGCCTATTTGGAGTGCTTTTAATGGCTTATTTCGGTTTAAAAACAATGGAGCGCTTCGAGCACAATTTCCTGCTTCAAAATGAGCGTTACATCATTTCATTGATATTCATTTTAGTAGGCGTCTTTAATTTCATCTTCGAATAATGAACCTGTGCGACCTACATATCAACCAAGAAATGGCTGTATTGGAAATTGAAGACCATCCCCTAAAAACCAAATTGCTTGAGATGGGTTTTAGAAAAGGAAAATTGGTAAAACTCGCAGGTAAAGCTCCCTTAGGCGACCCTTTATTGGTAGAGCTTTCAGGTTACAAATTAATGATTAGAAAAAAAGAGGCACAACTCATAAAAATCGCAGCAATTAATGGATAATACGCCATTAAAAATAGCGTTGGTTGGCAACCCTAACACAGGGAAATCTACCCTGTTTAATCAACTTACCGGGTTAAAGCAAAAAGTAGGCAATTATCCGGGAATTACTGTAGACAAAAAACTAGGTTTTTTTGATTTACCAAACGGAAGAAAAGTAGAAGTACTTGACCTTCCGGGAACTTATAGCTTATATCCAAGATCAAAGGACGAAGAGTTGGTAATGGATGTATTTTCCAATCCATTAAATGAGCATTACCCCGACATTATTTTAGTTATTGCAGATGCCTCTAACCTACGTAGAAACCTATTGGTATTTGAACAGATTAAAGACCTCGGACTGCATGTTTTATTGGTAGTTAACATGATAGATGAACTTGAAAAAAGCGATATCACATTAGATTTAAAAAGCCTAGAAGTTCAGCTTGAGGTAAAAGCTTTGGCAACCAACGCCCGCAAAGGAGTTGGAGTTTCCGCAATAAAGAAAGAGCTACAAGAATTTACTGCCCAACCTACAAGGTCTAACAAGGTTAAATTACCTTTTAATTACAACTCGGTGTGGGAGAAAGAATTAAAAGAGGTGCTTGGTTTGGAAAACCCTTATTTAGCTTGGCATTGGATAGCCCAACCTCACCTTAGAAGAAAACTTGCTGAGAGCCCTAAACAAAAGGCAGAAAACTTAAGTAGAAAGTTTAACATCAATATATCAAGAACAATCTCACAAGAGATTGTAAACCGCTACCAAAAAATAGATAAAGTAGTAGATACGTGTATCGTAGATACACAAAAACTAAGATCAACCCAAAGGAGCGAAAAACTAGACCATATTTTGCTACACAAATATTGGGGCTTTGCAAGCTTGTTATTGTTACTTTTTTTGATGTTCCAGAGCATTTTTACTTGGGCATCTTTCCCCATGGATATTATAGACGAAGGTTTAAGTAATCTGAATAATTGGCTAGCCAACAACTTGCCTTCAAATTTCTTTTTCGATTTAATTACTCAAGGCGTTTTACCAGGCATCTCCGGCATCTTGATTTTTATTCCTCAAATTGCGCTATTGTTCTTTTTTATTGCAGTTTTCGAGGAGTCGGGTTACATGGCTAGGGTAGTTTATTTAATGGATAAATTATTGAGGCCCTTTGGTTTAAACGGTAAAAGCGTTGTTCCTTTAATTTCCGGTTATGCCTGTGCAATACCTGCCGTAATGGCAACTCGATCAATAGAAAATGTGAAAGAAAGGCTTGCCACAATGCTTGTGGTTCCGTTTATGACTTGCTCTGCAAGGTTACCCGTTTACACCATTTTAATAGCATTAATTGTTCCAGCATCGGCAACAATTTTTGGCATATTTAACACCCATGGAATTTTGCTTTTAGGGCTATACTTCTTGGCTGCAGTTACAGCGTTAATATCGGGCTGGGTACTTAAAAAAACATTAGGTAAGGCAGATGATTCTTTCCTTATTATGGAACTTCCTGATTATAAAATGCCAAGGTGGAGCAATGTTGGTTTAACTATGCTTCAAAAAACGAAATCATTTGTTTTTGGCGCAGGTAAAATCATCTTATCTATTTCTATTATACTCTGGTTACTATCATCCTTTGGTCCATCAGATAAATTTTACAATGCAGAGGCCTATTTAGTAAAAGAAAAAGGGGTTGACTCTACCAACCAAAAGGCCTTTGAGCAACAAGTTGCATCGTTTAAATTAGAAAACTCATTCATTGGCAATATTGGAAAGTTTATTGAACCTGCCATAAAACCACTTGGATATGATTGGAAAATAGGCATTTCGCTGCTTACCTCTTTTGCGGCAAGGGAAGTATTTGTAGGCACAATGGCCACTATTTATAGTTTAGATGGGGATGAAACAGAATCTACAATAAAAGAGAAAATGGCTAATGACATTGTGCAGGCAACAGGTGAAAAAAGATTCTCGCTTGCCACTTGTATTTCACTGCTTCTGTTTTATGCTTTCGCCATGCAATGTATGAGTACCTTAGCAATAGTAAAAAAAGAAACCCGCAGCTGGAAGTGGCCAATCATACAATTTATTGCAATGACACTACTAGCTTATGTAATGGCATACATAGGTTTTAAAACATTTAGCTAACTTTTTTGTAGTTTAGATATCTAAAACCCACAACAACATATAATTATGAAGAATCTTTTTACCGCTATTTTTAGCTTAGGAACCCTTTTATTAAGTGCCCAAAATTGGGTTCAAAAGAATGACATTCCCGCACCTGGAAGAAATCATCCTGTTATGTTTGGTATTGATAATAAGGGATATTACCTTACAGGAACCACATCTTCCAGTAATGTAACTAAAGACTTTTACGAATATGATGCTGCAAGTGATAGTTGGACACAAAAAACTAGTTTTCCTGGTGCCGCAAGAAGTTTTGCAATAGGTCATACTTATCAAGGCAAAGGATATGTCGGGTTTGGTCTATCTGCCACCCAGTACTTAAATGACCTTTGGGTTTTTGACCCATCTACGGATGATTGGACTAGGCTCGCAGATTGCCCTTGTGAAGGCAGAAGACACCCTGCCATGGTAATTAAGAATGACAAAATTTTTGTAGGCTTAGGAGATGGTCCTTCAGGTAATTTAAGAGATTGGTGGGAGTACGACATTGCAAGTGATAGTTGGAAACAACAAGCTTCTTTACCTGCGCTAGGAAGACATCACCCTTTCCAATTTACTACAGGAGATTATGTATATTCTGGATTAGGTCATGCAGGAAACACCATTTTTGATGATTGGTACAGGTATGACCCTGTAAACGAAGCTTGGACACAAATGGCAGATTTTCCGGGTGAAGCAAGGGTTGCAGGAACACAATTTCATCACGGCCATTATGGCTATGTGTTAAGTGGCGATGGAGACGACCATAGCTACATGCCTACCGGTGAATTTTGGAGATATGATGACGACACTGATACTTGGACAGAACTAGACCCACATCCGGGAATTAGCAGATGGGCTCCAGGCTCTTTTGTAATTGACCATAAGGTGTACTTCACAGGAGGGCAAAACCGCCAAACGGGTGCACTTTACAACGATCTTTGGGTTTATGAATTAGGTATTCCGGCTAATGTGAATGAGCTATCATATAGAACTGTGGAGTTTTTACCAAACCCCTTTAGTAATGAGCTTATTATTAGAAATTTTAAAGAGGTAAATACCATTAAAGTTTTAGATATTTTGGGTAAAGAAGTATTAAGAGTTCAAAACCCAACGCAAAACCTAAATTTTTCTGATTTATCAAAAGGAATTTACCTTTTTCAGGTAGAAAAACTCAATGGAGATATTCAAATAGAAAAGCTAATTAAAGATTAAAATCAATTACTTTTGCACCCTTTAATTTTCGGGGTGTAGCTCAGCCCGGTTAGAGTACACGTCTGGGGGGCGTGTGGTCGCTGGTTCGAATCCAGTCACCCCGACATTTAAGCCATTCTATTAGGATGGCTTTTTTTGTGATTTGAAAAAGGTTTACATTCTTCAGAGTCAATCTAATAAAAGATATTACACGGGTGTTTCTCATAACCCTGATTTGAGGCTTGAATACCATAACAAAGGGCTTAACAAATCAACTAGAAATAAAGGCCCTTGGGTTATCATTTGGACTTCCAATTTAATGGAAGTGTCTGACGCCTTGATGCTTGAAAGAAAGATAAAAAAACGTGGCGCGGCTAGGTTTCTAAATGACATTGAATAACACGACTGGGGGCCACGCAAGGCGTGGTGGTTCGAATCCAGTCACCCCGACATTTAAGCCATTCTATCAGGATGGCTTTTTTTTGTGTTATGAAACAGGTTTACATTCTGCAAAGTCAATCTAATAAAAGATATTACACGGGTGTTTCTCATAACCCTGATTTGAGGCTTATTTACCACAACAATGGCATGAATAAGTCAACCAAGAATAAAGGGCCTTGGATAATCATTTGGACATCTAATTTTATTGAACAATCTGAAGCCCTCAGGCTTGAGAAAAAGATAAAAAAGCGTGGCGCAGCCAGGTTTCTTAATGACCTAGAATAATTCGAATGGGGGCCACGCATGGCGTGGTGGTTCGAATCCAGTCACCCCGACATTTAAGCCATTCTATCAGGATGGCTTTTTTTTGTGTTATGAAACAGGTTTACATTCTGCAAAGTCAATCTAAT
>JAAZVO010000325.1 GCA_018623405.1 Crocinitomicaceae bacterium | reverse complement strand
TTGCAACTACCAATTAGATAAAAACACTTTTTTATTTTTAGTGACTGAGCTCGATTTTATTATTGATTTACATCTAAACTCTGAAAGGCAAGGGCCGGGAAGTGAAGCAGACACCATTAAGGCCTTAGAGTTTACTGATCTTTTAGAAAAAGAAAATTTAAATATTGCTGATATAGGTTGTGGCTCAGGTGGTCAAACCAAAACTTTAGCAAAATACTTAAAAGGTAGCATTACAGCAGTTGACCTTTTCCCTGCCTTCTTGAATGAATTAGAAGCAAAGGCAAAAAGTCTTGGTATTGATAATCGCATAAAAACATTGGCTTGCCCGATGGAAGAACTGCCCTTTGAAGAAAATGCATTTGATTTAATATTCTCTGAAGGAGCCATTTACAACATTGGCTTTGAAAATGGAATTAAGCAATGGCGAAAGTTCCTAAAACCAGGAGGTTTTCTTGCAGTAAGCGAAATAACATGGATTACCAACGAAAGGCCCTTAGCAATCGAAGAGTTTTGGCAAAATGAATATCCGGAAATAAGCCAAGCTCATCATAAAATTGCTCAGTTAGAAGCAAATGGTTATTCAATAAGAGGGTACTTTAAGTTACCTCCTGAAAGTTGGATAGAACATTACTATAACCCTATGGTAGATAGATTTAACACATTTTTGGAAAGAAACAAGCACCATGAATTAGCTAAAAAGGTAGTGGAAGACAATAAAGCCGAAATTGAGTTATACCTTAAATACCAAGATTATTACAGCTATGGCTTTTACATAGCTTCAAAAAATTAGTTTTTGGTTACCACTAACTTCTTTTGGAGTAAGTTTCCATTTTCAAGATTAAGCTGTAAAAAATAAACTCCATTTCTAATGGCAGGCAAGGTTAAATTTAGGGTGTTTAACCCCTTTAAAATAGAATGTTCGTTTTCCCAAACTACCCTTCCCAAAAAGTCAACTAAGGTTAAAGTTCCAACTTGGGCATCATTGGCTCTAAATTGAACACTTAAGTATGAGTTCACAGGATTAGGATAAATAATTAATTCACCTTTTTTTACAACAGGGTATTTTACACTTAGTGTTTGCGATGCCTTTTGAAAATTGGGGATTCCATATCCACACCTGTCATCAGGGTTTAAATACCGATCTCCAGACTCCTCAATAGACTTTAAAATTTCCATATTTGAAGCAGTTGGGTATTTGCTCCATAAAGCTGCTGCTGCACCTGCCAAAAGAGGAGATGAAAATGATGTTCCATTAAGATAAATTACATCATCGTTAAAACTGTAAACCGCACTGCCCTCTCCTACTGCACAAACATTTGGCTTTACTCGCCCATCATAACTTGGGCCATAAGAAGAAAAACCTGCCGAAGCACCTTGGTCGTTTACAGCCCCTACAGTCAAAACACTATCTCCATCTGCAGGAGCACTTATATGCTTCCAACCTCCTAAGCCTGAGTTTCCCGCACTGCTAACCACTAAAATTCCTTTTGAAGCGGCCTTATCAGCGCCAATGGTAATTGGAGTGGTATTTCCATCCATATCGGCATAAGTATGATTTTGGGTAGAATCATCAAAAACAGTATAACCCAAAGAAGAGTTAATGATATGAATCCCCAAGCTATCAGCCATTTCTGCAGCTTTAACCCAATAAAATTCTTCTGCTAAAGTTTCTGAACTTCCATCTTCGGTTCTAAATAAATAAACTGAAGCATCAGGAGCTGCACCTATAAGTGTATTTGGCAAATTGGCTGATATACAACTTAAAACATAGGTACCATGGGTATGTTTTTCAAAAAGCGAATCGTCACCATCAACAATGTCGTAAGTTCCTAATATTCTATTTTTATTCCACAAAGAATCGAAACAGGCCATAGATTCTACCCCAAAAAATCCTGCATCGAAAACACCAATACGAATATCACTCCCTTTAAACCCCTCTTGGTGAAGCGGAAGTAAATTATACAATTCTAGTTGCGGTTGACCTCCTCCATATTGCGTTGCATCAAAAAAAGTGCTTTGGGATGTTTCCAACTTCAATTTGTTATCCTGCCTTTTTAAGTTTGAGTTTGCTTTTGGTATTTTTCTAAAATCAACTACAAAAGGCAAATTTGAAACAAGGTTTAAAACATCGTTAGAAGTTATCTCAATTAAAGCGGCATTAAACCATTTGGAAGTACTTTTTAATTCTAAGCCTTTTATTTCTTTCAACCCTTTTAAATACTCAGGTTTTACCCTTAAATCTTCTTGTGTAAATGGAATATTCTGAGTTAATCTTCTTTGAATTCCTTGAGGTGAAAAGGCTTGTTCAATATTTTCATCCGTAAAGGCGGGTTTTTCATCAAAATAAACCCAAACTAAGTCTTGCGAAAAGCCCATAACAGAAAAAAACCAAAATCCTATAAGTGCAACAAATGGTTTCATACCTGCTAAATTAGGGCATTCTTATTAACTTTTTCCAATAATAATTGTTAGCCGATAAGATTTAATAAATGGTAGATTTGTCCCACAAAATTTAGGTATGCGATTAAATACGATTGAAGAGGCAATTGAAGATATTAAGAATGGCAAAGTAGTGATTGTTGTAGATGATGAAGACCGCGAAAATGAAGGCGACTTTGTTACTGCAGCGCGGAACATTACACCTGAAATCGTAAATTTTATGGCTACCCACGGCAGAGGGTTGATTTGTGCTCCTATAACAGAAGAGCGATGCAAAGAATTAGGCCTCGATTTAATGGTTACCGATAACACCGCACTACACGCTACACCTTTTACCGTAAGCGTTGATTTAAATGGTTTCGGCTGCACTACAGGTATTTCTGCATCTGATAGAAGCAAAACCATTAAAGCACTAATTAATCCTAATATTAAACCAGAAGACTTAGGAAGACCGGGACATATTTTTCCACTAATGGCCCGTGAAGGTGGTGTTTTAAGAAGAACCGGCCATACAGAAGCATCAATCGACCTAGCAAGATTAGCCGGATTTGAACC
>JAAZVO010000324.1 GCA_018623405.1 Crocinitomicaceae bacterium | reverse complement strand
CAATAATTACTTGCTCTTTGTTAGGGTAATCTTGCCCCTTAAAAGATTTTAATGCTGATTCTATTGAGCCTGCGGCATTGTAGCAAATGGTGATGATGGATATTTTTAGGGTCAATTTTGAGTTTTTTGTTTTCCACCTTCGCTAACCGCGTGTCGCTTAAGCTTTAGCGGTGACGCAAGTTGCGGCGGATGAATTGGTTTTTGCCTGCCTGCCGGCTAGGCAGGGTTTTTAGTTCTTAGTTTTTTGTTTTTAGTTTTTTGAATAAGTTACTTCTAGAGTTGAATTCATTATTTGTCTTAAACTAATTTTGTTTGCACCACACCCTTCGACAGGCTCAGGGTGAGATTACTCTTGTTTTTATTTTTTCTGCTGGGTTTCCTTGATAAATACCATAAGGATCCAAGTTTTTTGTTGCAATGGAGCCTACGGTTAAGATGGAGTGTGAACCTAATTTTACTCCCGGACATACGGTTGACCGTGCCCCTACCCAACTGCCTTCTTCTAAAACAATGGGTTTGGTGATTAAATCAAACGAGGATTTCGTAAAATCGTGGTTACCTGTCAAAATCATGGCTCCTTGGGAGACACAACAATTTGGCCCAATTATCACTTCGTCTAAATTGTCAATCCACACCTCCTCCCCAATCCAAGCATAATCTCCTATGGTTAACTTCCAGGGGTATTTTACATTAACTTTTGGCTTGATTACCACACCTTTTCCAATCTTAGCACCAAATAAACTCAACCAAAACTTTTTTAATCCTGAAAATGGGAAAATATAAGAGTTTAAATAAATGGCATTAAACAAATACCAAAGACCTCTTATTATTAAACCTGCACCATGATCAAACCAATCATTATTAAAAGATTTTAGGTCAACTTTAGTCAAATTGAAATAGCTTTTTGTTTTGGTCTAAAATTTCGGACCAATTTACTTTTTTCTTGAAATAAGTTTTGGCTCCGTTTTTCCAGTCCACAAATTCTTCCTCTTCCATTTCTATAAATCTCTGCAAAGTTTCCTTAAACACCTCAATTTTCAAGGGCAAATCGAAACCTGCTTTTTGTTCTTTTAAACCTTTCCAAATGGTTTGATCTGAAACTAAATTGGGAAGCGCATAACTGAGAGACTCAGCAATGGCATGTCCGTAATTTTCACCTAAGGTAGGAAGGAAAAATAGATGGTAGTTTCGGTATAAATCTGATAATTCAAAAGGAGATTTAGAACCCAAAAAATTAACTTGGATATTATCTTTTAAGCTTTCAGCAGCTTTAAAACATTGTTCGGCATAATCCTTATCATATACAGAACCCACAATATCAAGTTGAACTTTACCTTTTAAATCTTGTAATGCGTTGATCGCAAAAAAGGTATTCTTTTCTTTCGCAATTCTCGCCACTTGAAGCACCTTAAGTTCCCCTGCTTCCTTTTTTGTGGTACTTTTTTCATTGGTTGGTATGGAAGGAACATTTAGCGCAACAACAATTTCATTTCCCGGAAAAATGGATTGGATATCTTTCTTCTCTACTTCGTTTGTCGCATGAAATCTAACTCCTTTATGCCACTTCATTAATTTGGCAAATCGCAAAAAGGCAAACTTCTTTTTTGATTTAAACTGCAATACATTTTTTCCGAGCATCCCTCTAGCAGAAACTAAACAAGGAGTACTTTTATTTCTAAACATCAATGGAGCAATTGAAAACTTAGGAGAAAATATTCCATTGATCCACAAAAATTCATGTTTTGTTTCTCTAATTAGCGTCTTGATAAATGACCTTTTTTGATGTTTCCTATCGGCATAATAAACCTCAATACCATCCATTTTATGCCACTGATTGATTTCAATTCCATTTAAGGGTTGGGTTTCTAAATAATCAAAACAGGAAGTAAATACTTTAAAATTGAATTCACTTTTTAGCAATTCTATAAAATTCACACAAGAGGTAATCGGGCCACCCGCCTTATAGGCAGGTTTGTACCAATCAATAAAAACCAGTATTGTTGGCTTGTTATTCATGAATTGTTTTAATCCAATGTCCCAAGGTTACCAATGGCCACACCCTTGACCATGTAATAGATTTATCCTTTTCTTTAAAAAAGGCATCAGTAAATTTTGAAATGGTTCCCTTGGTAAAAAATCCTTGGTCTTCAACTACTGATAATCTATCCAGACAAAAGTCCTTCAGCGCATTTTTCATCCACTTCTCCCATGGAAAAACAAATCCCATTTTAGGGCGATTCACAATTTGGTTGGGCAACTCATTTTTAAAGCTATTAATGAGCAATTGCTTAGGAGTTGCCCCCAACTTAAATTGATCCGGAACGCTTAAAACTAATTGCACCAATTCATGGTCTAAAAACGGTACGCGAACTTCTAAGGCATGCGCCATGCTCATTTGGTCGGTATCCCTCAATAAAGTAGCATGTAAATAGGTTCTCAGCTCCACTACCGAAATCTTGCTTAAATAAGGCAAATCAAAACCAAGTGTGTTGTAGCCCACAAGCTCTTCCACTCTTTTTTCTAAGGGGTTTTTCCATTGGTCACTTCCTTGAAAATAATTGCGAAATTGTGCCTTGCTTAAGTTTTTGCGACTGATGGGATAGGCTCGCTGTAAGTCGAAATAATCTAGGGTCAACACATCTACCAATTTCTCAGCTTGAACTGAGGGGTTGCGCCATTTATTAAGATTTCCTATTGCTCGTCGTAACGCTTTGGGAAAGCTCAACAACCATTTTTTTTCAGATAATTCACTTAGTTGCCGAAAAACAGGATAACCGGCAAATAACTCATCTCCACCTAAACCGGAGTGCACCATCGTTACTCCTGCTTCTTTTGTTACTTTGGAAACCAAATAGCTGTTTGGTCCATCTCCGGACGGATGATCCATAGCATCCAAGGCATTGGGCAAAATGTTTAATAAGTCATTGGGATGCAATTGGATATTGGTATGTTCAGTGCCGTATTTTTCTGCCACTTGTTGGGCGTATTCTGCTTCACTGAAT
>JAAZVO010000323.1 GCA_018623405.1 Crocinitomicaceae bacterium | reverse complement strand
TGCAATTTCCCCTTTTGAGGCTATGAATGTTGAGCAATCTGAACTTTCTAAAAGAGTAGCAAGAAATATTCATCATTTGTTGAAGGAAGAATCTCATCTAGATGTTGTAAATGACCCATCAAAAGGTTCATATTATGTTGAAAACCTTACTAACGAATTGGCTCAAAAAGCTTGGGCAAAATTTGTAGAAATAGATAAGTCAGGAGGGTATGCCTCGGCTTTAAAAGATGGTTGGTTTCAGCATGAGGTAATGGGTACTGCTTCTCAAATGCAAGAATTATTTAAAAACTCATCAAAAACCATTATCGGTGTAAATAAGTATCCTAATACACTTGAAAAAGCTGCAAAAATTCAATCTAAAAAATTGGATGATGAATTAACTGAAACCATTGTTTTAGATGCCGTAAACTTTGCACTTCCAATCGAACTTGAAAAACAAAACAACAATGAGTAAGCCTGATTATTCTCAATATAAACCAAAAGCTAAATCAAAAGCAAAACTTGATAGGTCAACTTGGCTTACTCCTGAGGGTATTCAAGTGCCAAATAGCTTTGAAAATGAATTGTTAGATGATATGCCTCAAATAGGTTATGTGGCAGGATTACCTCCTTATCTGCGAGGGCCTTATTCTACCATGTATGCAATAAGACCTTGGACCATAAGGCAATATGCTGGGTTTTCAACTGCTGAAGATTCAAACGCTTTTTATAGAAGAAATTTGGCAGCAGGTCAAAAAGGATTGTCTGTTGCATTTGACTTAGCAACACATAGGGGGTATGACTCTGACCATGAAAGGGTAAAGGGAGATGTAGGAAAAGCTGGAGTTGCCATAGATTCTATTTTAGATATGAGGATTTTGTTCGATCAAATCCCATTAGATAAAATGAGCGTTTCTATGACTATGAATGGTGCTGTAATTCCAATTATGGCATTTTACATTCTCGCGGCAGAAGAACAAGGAGTAAAACCAGAACAACTCTCGGGCACCATTCAAAACGATATTCTAAAAGAGTTTATGGTTAGGAATACATACATCTATCCGCCTGCACCTTCAATGAAGATTATCTCAGATATATTTGAATATACCTCCCAAAAAATGCCGAGGTTTAACTCAATATCTATTTCGGGTTATCATATGCACGAAGCCGGTGCAACAGCAGACCTAGAGCTAGCATACACCCTTGCAGATGGTTTAGAATACTTAAGAACAGGAATAAAAGCAGGTCTTAAAATAGATGATTTTGCGCCAAGGCTTTCTTTCTTTTGGGCCATTGGAATGAATCATTTTATGGAGATTGCCAAAATGCGTGCGGGTAGGTTGCTTTGGGCTAAGTTGGTAAAGCAGTTTAATCCTGAAAATCCAAAATCTCTGGCATTAAGAACACACTGCCAAACATCTGGCTATAGCCTTACAGAGCAAGACCCGTATAATAATGTTGCTAGAACCTGCATTGAAGCAATGGCGGCAGCTTTTGGAGGTACACAATCTCTGCATACCAATGCACTTGACGAGGCAATAGCACTACCAACTGATTTTTCTGCCAGAATAGCTAGAAATACTCAAATTTACCTTCAAGAGGAAGCTGAAATTACAAGTGTTGTTGATCCTTGGGGAGGTTCTTATTACGTTGAATATTTAACAAATGAACTTGTTAAAAAAGCATGGAAGTTAATTCAAGAAGTAGAAGAATTAGGCGGAATGACCAAAGCAATAGAAAATGGGTTACCTAAACTAAGAATAGAAGAAGCAGCTGCCAGAAAACAAGCAAGAATTGATTCAGGAAAAGAAAAAGTATTGGGAGTTAACTTCTACAGGCCTGAAGTAGAAGATGAAATTGAGATTTTGGAAGTTGATAATCATAAAGTGAGGTTATCTCAAATTGAAAGATTAAAGAAATTAAAGGCTAACCGAAATGAAGATGCAGTTCAAGAAGCACTAGATGCAATTACAAAATGCGCTGAAACAGGAAAAGGAAATTTATTAGATTTAGCGGTAAATGCAGCTAGAAACTTTGCCTCGCTAGGTGAAATATCTATGGCAATGGAAAAAGTTTTTGGCAGACATAAAGCAGAAACCCAAACAATATCAGGAGTGTATTCATCAGAATCAGGATCGGATAAAGAATTTGAAAGAGCAAGAGCATTATCAGATCAATTTGCCGAATTACAAGGCAGAAGACCAAGAATAATGGTTGCTAAAATGGGACAAGATGGGCATGATCGAGGTGCAAAAGTAATTGCTACCAGTTTTGCTGATATGGGTTTTGATGTGGATGTAGGACCCTTATTTCAAACTCCTGCTGAGGCAGCGAAACAAGCTGTTGAAAATGACGTACACATCCTTGGAATTTCATCTTTGGCTGCAGGCCATAAAACCCTAGTTCCAGAAGTAATTGCTGAATTAAAAAAGTACGACCGAGAAGATATTATGGTAATTGCAGGTGGAGTTATTCCTCATCAAGATTATCAGTTTTTGTATGATGCAGGTGTTACAGGAGTATTTGGACCCGGGACTAAAATCTCAAAGGCAGCAACTGAAATTTTGGAATTGTTAATTGAGTATTATTCTAATTAAACCCTAATAAAATGAAAAAGCTTTTTACCTTTTTGTATTTGTGTTTGTGGCGACTTTCTTACAAGCTCAATATGAAACAAAAACCGAATGGGAAGCTATTGATGTTCCTCAAAAGGTGAAAACTAATTTTAATAAGAAGTATCCAGATGCAAAAGTTAAATCATGGTATAAAGTAGGTTCGGCTACTTATGAAGTGCTAATTAAAAATGGAAAAAAAACTGAGCTAATTATTTTCGATTGGGAAGGAAGAGTAGGAGAGGAGTTACTATTGGTAAAAAGCAAGGAATTGCCTAAAGACAAAAAGAAAATGTTGCAAGAAAAGTACAAAGACCTAAAAATTACCCATGTTTTTAGAAATGTAGAAAATAAAAGTATGGTGATTGAAGGTTTAAATAAGGGCGCTGTTTATCAAATTCATTTATAACTCT
>JAAZVO010000322.1 GCA_018623405.1 Crocinitomicaceae bacterium | reverse complement strand
GCAGAACTTATCAAAAGAAAATATCCAAAAGATACACTTGATGTAGTGGTTTTTGGTAATGATGCATGGCAGGTTTCAATAAAAGATTTGCCCTACTTAAAGGTAGGTCCTTACCATACCAATACAGTTGCAGGCCTAGAGTTGGCAATGGATTTAATGAGAAGAAGGAAAAATGCAAACAAGCAGATTTTCATGATTACCGATGGCAAGCCAACGTGCATTAAAGAGAATGGGGAGTATTATAAAAACTCATGGGGAATTGACCCCAAAATTTTAAATAAAACACTGAACCTTGCCATTCAGTGTAGAAAGCTAGAAATACCTATTACCACTTTTATGATTGCAAGAGACAGCTATTTGCAAGAGTTTGTTGAGGAGTTTACCGAAGCCAACCAAGGCAAGGCTTTTTACACAAGTTTAAAGGGACTAGGAGAATTTATTTTTCACGATTACGAAACAAATAGAAGAAGAAAGTCACATTGATGAAAGAATTATTTAAGATTAAGCATTTAGGAGAGTTAAAGGCTTCAGGATATGAATCTAAGCCTATAAAAACTGAATTAAGAGACAACCTAATTGCGAAAATGCAGAAGGGAGAATCTGTTTTTCGAAATGTTTTGGGTTATGAAAACACTGTTATACCTGATTTGCAAAGAGCTATTTTGGCAAAACACAATATTAACCTGCTCGGGTTAAGAGGTCAAGCCAAAACAAGTATTGCTCGCTCATTAGTTGATTTATTGGAGGAATTTATTCCTGCCATTGATGGAACAGAATTAAATGAAGACCCACTATCGCCTGTCTCTAAACAAGCTTTTGAGATTATTGAAAAACATGGAGACAAAACTCCAATTAGATGGATTCATAGGAATGAAAGGTATACCGAGAAGCTTGCCACACCTGATGTTACTGTGGCAGATTTGATTGGTGATGTTGACCCTATAAAAGCCGCTAACTTAAAATTGAGTTACAACGATGAAAGGGTAATTCATTTTGGGTTAGTTCCCAATGCCAACAGAGGAATTTTTGTGATAAATGAATTGCCTGACCTTCAGCCAAGAATTCAAGTGGCATTATTCAATATTTTACAAGAAGGTGATATACAGATTCGTGGATTTAAAATAAGATTACCCTTAGATATCCAATTTATTTTTACGGCTAATCCTGAGGATTATACCAATAGGGGAGCAATAATTACTCCTTTAAAAGATAGAATTCAGAGTCAAATTATTACACATTATCCTAAATCTATTGAGGTTTCTAAAAAAATTACTTCGCAAGAAGCTAAGTTAGAAAGCGCTCAAAAAGAAAAAATTCACGTTTCAGAGTTTTTAAAAGACCTGTTAGAAAATATTTATTTTGAAGCTAGAAATAGCGAATTTATTGATCAAAAAAGTGGGGTTTCTGCCCGCTTAACCATTTCTGCTTTCGAAAATTTGGTGAGTGCTGTAGAACGCAGAATACTTATCAATAACGAGGAGCAAGGATACGCAAGGGTGTCTGATTTATATGGTGTTATTCCTGCTATTACCGGAAAGGTAGAGTTGGTTTACGAAGGAGAACAAGAGGGGCCGCTTCAGGTGGCTTACGACTTAATTAGCAAAACAATCAAAAAGTTGTTTTTGCAATATTTACCTAATCCGGAAGTACTTAAACGTAGAAAGGAGAAAAATCCTTACCAAGACATTGTAAATTGGTTTGGAAATAACGATTTACAAGTGTTGTTTGATTTGCCGGATAAGGATTTTAAAAAAGCTTTAGACCAAGTTGAAGGCTTAAAAAAAGTAGCGAAACAATACGCGCCACTTGCATCAGAAAACGAGCTTTATGTGTTTATGGAGTTTATTCTTCACGGATTGGTAGAGTTCTCGCAATTAAGTAAAAATGCTTTAGATACAGGTTTCGATTTCAAAGACTTATTGAATTCGGTTTTTTCTTCAGGAAAGCAAGACTATAACGACGAGTATTAATTAGAAAAACCTTGAAGAAACCGCTGTAAACTCATCCCTATTTAAAACATAGTTTAAGGTGGCTACAGTAAGTGTTTCGTTAGTGTTTTCAGTGCCAATCATATCTATCTCCATGTAGAATATCTGATTGTGTTTTGTTTTGGCTTGGGTGTTAATTACAATGGTTTTAGAAACATATCCCTCTTTAACAAAATGGGTTTTCACTATACCTGTATTGGTGTGAAGTTTTACTTTAAACTTGTTTCTACTATAAGTTAAAGTATCTGTAACACCTGTGCGTTGATGCTCAATAATTAAATTACAACCTTTAGCTTTAGCTTCAGGAAAATAATCGAGCGCCACATCTAGTGTTAGCTTTTGAGAAAATGCTTGAAGCCCAACCAAAAACATCAAAACAAGTAGCGTAATGTTTTTCATACCAAATTTTTGATTGATTGATATGAAAAAGTATGCCGTTGCTTAAATAGTTGAAAATCAGGATTTGTTAATTTTGAGTGTGCTTCTTTTTTGGATGAAATTCCCAATATGGGAAGGTATGCTATAAATCATCGTTTACAGACACCTCTAATGTTTTTGGAGCAGCTTCATTTACCTGCTTTAAAATTAAATCTCCGGGTAGGTTAAAGTTTACTGAAGTAAAGTTTTCTAGCGTGATTTTTTTAGTGGTAACTTTTTTTTTCCTTCCTTACAGTTCCATCCTGCACAAGCGGTAAATGAAATAATTGTAAAAAGGCTAAATAGTAATAAGGTTGACTTAATGGTTTTCATGGCTTTTTGCTTAAGATGCCCAAAGAAAACAAAAGTTAAACGATTCTTCAACTTGATGAATGTCATTTTTTTGTGAAAAACACATCAACAATTTTGCGGTGTGGAGGTAAAGGAAGCTAAAAAATGTACCCATTGTGGAGATGATTGTGGCAATAAACCCATTGTTTGGGAAGAAAACCCCTTTTGTTGCGAAGGTTGTAAAACTGTTTATGAGATTTTTCAATCAAACGACCTGTGCGATTATTACGAACTAAATGACAGGCCCGGAAT
>JAAZVO010000321.1 GCA_018623405.1 Crocinitomicaceae bacterium | reverse complement strand
CCTTGGGGAAAAGTAATTACCCAACCATCATCTAGCGCATGGCCAATTTTGGAAATGTCTTTTAAATCAACCTGCCTATTTACCTCTTTACCTGCCTCGCGCCAAGTGCGCTTAATAGAAATACTACCTGCATAAGTAAATACTTTGGGTAAAAAACCTGCTTTCATAGTTTCTACAGCTGCAACAAAAAATATTTTTAACCGAGGGTTTAACAAGTACCACGGATATTTAATGTTGTTGATATAACCATTTTTTACTGCTGCAAAAACCAAAAAGAACATGGCTACATCAGAAAAATAGGTTTGATGATTGGAAACAAAAAGAACACGCCTATCAGGCAAGCCCAATAAATGCTCACAGCCTTTTATTTCACTTTTATTGATGATTTGATGACGGTAATAAACAATTACGCCAAAAAACAGAATCATCAATCGCTTGATGAAAAGATTATGTCCGAAAACATCTTTTTTAAACAAAACAGCGGTTTTGGTAGTTGGGGCAAATTTAAAAAATAGACTGACCTTTAGTCGCCCTTAAAAACTTGGATGTTTACTTTTTTCTCTACAAGCTTAGACCATTGGGTTTTAAATTGAGTTGCTCTTACAATATGGTTGTCTATCCAATGGTAGTTTCCCCCTCTTGGTTTTCCCATGAGCAAACCATGATATTTAAAACCATGTTTGTTTAACCAATCTTCAGTAACTTTTCGATGTTCTTCAGTTCGTGATGTAAAAAAAGTGATGATATGGCCTTCATCATACCATTGATTACACTGCTCTTTTGCACCGGGAATAAGATAAGCATCAATCATCCTATCTGGCTCCTCATTTGGGATGTCTTCTGAAACAGTACCATCAATATCAATTAAAAAGTTTTTTTTGCCTTCGGGTAATACCGGACTAGCATTTTTACCGGCTTGATCTTTAGCTTTTTTCAATTCCATGAAACAAAAGAAAAAAACACATCTCTAGAGACAAATAGTTCGCGATATTTTTTTCAACTAAAAGAAAATACTTATGAACTAAAACTTCACTTTTGTTGTTTATTATAATGTGAAAGACCAACTGATTGAACTTCCTTTTTTTCCACTTAGCATTATTCTGTTGCCGGGAGAAGAAGTACCGCTTCACATCTTTGAACCTCGTTATCAGCAATTACTAAATGACTTAAAGCAAGGAGACACACAATTTGGCATTCCCTATTTTTCAAAATCAAATACAAAACAAATTGGTACGCTCGTAAAGTTAGTTGACATAACTAAGCGCTATGGTGATGGCAGGGCAGATATTATAATTGAAGGTTGCGGAAATTTTCAACTAATGGAATTTCATCAGGTTTGGAATAAAAAACAGTATGGAGGTGGTAAAATTAAACCCACCGAAAGATCAAATAATGAATTGCCTTTTGAGCTAATAGAAAGGTTTTGGAACTTTCTAAAGCTATCTACCCTAGATGATATTGAACTATACGATTTAAGAGGCAAAAAAATTGAAGAGTTGGCAAGTACATTAACATTATCTAGTGAAGAAAAGCTTGCCTTTTTGAATTTCCCGCATCGCACTAAAATCAAATTTGTAGAAAATAGGCTCCAATATCTTTCTATTTTATTTGAACAAGAAAACAACACAGAAAACAATTTTTATTTGAATTAATTTAACGGTATGTGTGTAGTTTTCTAACAAAGCCATCCGTTTGAGAAAACTTTTTATTTTTCTTGTTTTTTTATCACTTTTTGCATGTAATCAAAAGCAAAAAAGGCCACTGAAAAATTCTCATGTAGCTAAAATTTACACTGATTTTACCGATAAAAATATTTCTGGCGATTCTTTAGAAGTAAAGGAGAAAGAGATAAGTATTGAATTTGATGAAGATAAGCCTCAACCTGTAAAAGGAGATGTAGAAAGGTTAGAAAGGGTTTTTATGAATTTGGTTTCTAATGCAATAAAATTTTCTAATAGAGGAGGAAAAATAAAAATTGAATACACCACAAATTGAAAATCTGTTGAAATTGCCATAAAAGATGAAGGAATAGGAATTCCAAAAGAATTACAAACAGGTTTATTTACCCCCTTTTCAAAAGCAAGAAGAAATGGCACTGAAGGAGAACGATCTACTGGGTTAGGCTTAAGCATTGTAAAAATGATAATTGATGCCCATCACGGCTCTATAAAAGTAAATACCGAAGAAGGTAAAGGAACCGAGTTTATTATTATCCTTCCAAACTAATTTTCTATTATTAGTTTTTCTACCAGTTGCTTTCCTGCTTTATTTAACCTTAAATAATACAATCCGTTTGGTAATTCAAATTGAACAGATTGTTTTGGGTATTGAATTAAGTCAATATGTACTATCCTGCCTGTAACATCTACTACTTCTAAGTTAGTTTCCAAATAAAAAGAAGGAATTATTATTTGAGCAAGACCTGAAGTTGGATTTGGTAAAACCTGAAAACCTTCAAGTTGCTCTGAATTAATTTCATCAGTAGCTACCGAAGGCTGAAAATCACCTACTAAATTGCCAACCCAAATTCCTCTGCCAAAAGTGGCGGCATACAATTTTTTCGAAGTATTATGAATTTCTAATTCACTTATAATCACCTTGGGTAAATTATCTTCATAAAGGTGCCAGCTTGTGGCTGTATCATTAGTAAAATAAACACCTCTATCTAAACCTACATAAACATTTTGGTTTTGTGTGTTTTGATCTAAAACTATGGTGTTACAGGGTAAATTAGGAAGGTTTTTTGAAATATTACTCCATGTTACTCCCCCATCATTTGAATAAAAAACCTTGTTGCCTTTAGAATAACCCGCACAGGTTACCCAAACTTCATCAGGTTGATTTTGGTTTATTTCGATATCGGTAAAAAACAAAGAATCAGGCAAGCCTGCTGTAATATCTTGCCATGTGCTGCCTCCATTATCTGTTTTAAACAATTGAGAAGGTAAACCTAAAC
>JAAZVO010000320.1 GCA_018623405.1 Crocinitomicaceae bacterium | reverse complement strand
ATTTATATATCGACTGCTCTACACCTGCTAGACTTGTAAGGGGAATACCAATTAATAGTACAATCATTATGAAAAGTCCCAAATATGGGTTTGGGATTAATGTTTGCACTAAAAATGAAAGGAATGCCCAAATAACAAAGTAAATAAGGCTTAGAATCAGAAGTTCGTAAATGTAAAGGTTTAGCTCAAAGTCATAAAACCCTTGGCTCATTTGAAAAATTAGTCCTGAAACCAAAACCAATGAAAGCAATAAAATTTGCATCTTTATTATTGCTAAAAACTTAGACCCAAAAAGAATCCAATTTTTAACAGGTGTTGTATCGATAAGCTCGTTAGATTTGAAAATCCTAGATCGATGGATTAACATTCCCGCATACAAAAAAGTACAAATATTTATCGAAAGAGTTAGCGTTTCACCTGCTTCAAGCATTCTCCAAGTTCGAGGAAGTGTTGGTGTTCCAAGAATATCTCCAACTTCAAAAAGAGTTAATACATTTATTAGTAAACCAAATAAAACAATACAAACAAACGGAAGACTTTTTACGATGTAAAGAAAGTCAATATTTGATAGTTTGTTGAGAAGTTTTAATTGCGAAGACAGTTTAAAGTCTAAATGGACTTTCGGTAAATTTATATTGACTATTCCTAAAAAGTTATGGGGTTTTATCTTGTTTATCGCCTTCTTTTTAAAAGAAAAAAGAATGGGATTCTGACTAAATGAAAAAGAACGATAAATGGCGGCAAACAATAAAGCAGATACTCCTAACCATATGAGCCGATTATAAATAAATACCCCTTTAATCGGAATATAAAGTTCGTTTTGTTCAGCAACTGTCCAATATTGAGTATAATATTGTAAGGCTAAATCTCCAAAAGGATCGATAAGAGCAGAGAAAAGCCTGTTTTCAGCCTCTTCAGAAAACCCAACCAAAAAGCCCTGTAAAATCAGTAATATCAAAACAAAAATAAAGCCAGCCGAAATATTTCTTGTAAATGTTACAACCCCAAAAACGAGTAATCCAGTAAAAATCAGATTTGGAAGAATGTAGATAAGATAGACATCAAAGTATGGTCTGAATTCAAAAGATTTTAAAAGATCTGGGTTTGTTCCAGGTAAAATAAAACCTAAACCAATTCCTAAAGCAATGATGAGTATGATGAGGTGAACCATAAAAACTCCACTCAGAAGCTTGGCAAACAGGTATTGTAGCTTTGTAAATGGATATGAATAAAGTATGAAATGTGCTTCAGATTTATAGTCTCTATATATTCCAACTCCGATTATTGAAGGATATAAGAAAATAATTAATGAGCTAAGCCCTCCAAATAACATTGCGATTGCGTAGGGGGAATTAACAACCCTAGAGGAGCCTACCGTGACAGAAACAGAATCGAAAAGACCAGCTGAAGCACCAGAACTGAATAAACCAATTGCAAAAAAAATGATCGCATAAATATAGAATGCGGGTCTTTTGAACCAATAACTTAACTCATTAGAAAAAATATGATATAACACGATTAAGAATTTTCTTTTAATGTGATAAAGTATACATCCTCCAGATTTGGATCAACTTTTTTAAATCCTTTATTGGACTTACTCTCAGAGTAAATCCGAATGTTAATGGAGTTGTCAGGATTAAAACTAGTTGATAAAATATTTAGGGTTTTATTCAATTCATCGACTTGATCTTTGTCAACGATTTTTGTCCAAATTTTTCCTTTTAACTCTTTGGTTGAGTCCGTTGGTTTAATTTGCTTTAGAATTCTACCATTGTTCATAATTGCCATGTTGTTACAAAGTTCTTTTACATCTTCAACAATGTGTGTGGAAAAAATAACAGTAGAATTTGAACCAACTTCCCTTAACACATTTAAAAATCGCTGCCTTTCTGCAGGATCAAGGCCTGCGGTGGGTTCATCGACAATAATCAGTTTGGGATTATTTATAAGAAGCTGGGCAATTCCAAACCTTTGTTTCATCCCTCCTGAAAAACCACTTACATTTTTCCATCTTGCATCTTCTAGGTTAGTAATTTCAAGAAGCTTATCGATCAATTCTTTTCTTTCCTTTTTACTGGAGATCCCTTTTAGCATTGCAAAATAATGAAGTAAGCTGTCCGCAGTCATTTTTGGGTAAACGCCAAATGTTTGTGGGAGGTAACCTAAAATTTTTCTCAATGAAATATTATCTTCTAGCACATTAATGTCATTAAAGAAAATTTCACCATCGTCAGGACTTTGAATTGTAGCAATGGTTCTCATTAAAGAAGATTTACCAGCACCATTAGGACCTAATAGCCCAAACATTCCAGTTCCGATTTCAAGATTCACTTTATCTAATGCTTTAACGCCATTTCTGTAGGTCTTAGAAAGGTTGTTTATGAATAATTTCATGTATCGCAGACTTTATGTTATTTTTAATCGTTAAAATTAACTAAAATTATGAAGTATTACATCTTAGCATTTAAACAAGCATTTAACTTTAAGGGTAGAGCGAATAGACCAGAGTTTTGGTATTTTACCCTTTTTTCTATTATCATTTCCATCATATGTTCACTAATTGACATCCAAGTTTTTGGGACATCTATGTCAGAAACTGGATTGGTTGGAGGGATTTATTCACTTATTTCCTTTATACCAAGCTTATCTGTTACCATTCGAAGGTTACACGACGTAAATAAAAGTGGCTGGAACTATTTGTGGTTATTTACAATAATTGCGATCCCTTATGTGCTTTATTTAGTAATCAAAAAAGGCAATGATGGGCCAAATAATTATGGCGAGGCATCCATAAACTAAATTTAATCATTTAAATAAAGCAAGTTTTCAAATTTCTGTTATACCCTCGCATAATTCACCAAAAGAAGAAGTTGTGCAGCAACTTTGAATAAGTGGGGAGGAACTGAAAATAATATAACTGTTTTCGAGTAGCGGTTTTTTCTTTTTGATGATCATCAATGGAAGACATATGCGAATGATTGTTTTTCAATTTATTGAAGGCATCTTCTCTTTTATAAGTTGATCGCTTGCTCAACCGAAAGATTTGTTT
>JAAZVO010000075.1 GCA_018623405.1 Crocinitomicaceae bacterium | reverse complement strand
ATTTTGGTGGTTGGTAAATACAGTTTGTTAGATAATTTGGTTAAGCTAATTATCATCGTTTTAAGCCTCACCACAATTGCTGCCTTTGTTTTTTCTTTTAAAAGCTTAACCCCTGCTCAACCACTTTTTGGGGAGTTTAGTTGGAGCGACAAATCGAATATTTTCTTTTTAATTGCTTTAATGGGTTGGATGCCAGCTCCACTTGATATAAGTGTTTGGCACTCGGTATGGAGTGTGGCAAAAGATCGAGATTCAAAAACAAAAACAACTTTAAAAAATGCACTTTTAGATTTTAATGTTGGTTTTATTGGCACAGCAATACTTGCTTGCTTTTTTATGGCTTTAGGTGCATTTGTGGTTTTCGGAAAAGCTACCGAACTATCGAGCTCGGCTGTCGGATTTTCGAAACAATTAATCGAAATGTACACCGCAAGCCTAGGCAGTTGGTCGTTTTACCTAATAGCCATTGCTGCTTTTACAACCATGTTTAGTACTGCCATTACTTGTTTAGATGCTTTTCCAAGAGTTTTACGCCCCATCACCAAAATGCTTTGGACTCCTATAGATTCTAAAAGAAACAATAGAAAAATTTACAATACTTGGATAATCATAACTGCTGTTGGAACGCTCTTTATTCTCACCTTTTTTTTAAATAGCATGAAACAATTGGTAGATGTTGCCACCACCCTGTCATTTGTTACTACCCCTATTATAGCTTGGATGAATTATAAAGTAATTTTTAGTGCTGATTTTCCCGAAGAAGCCAAACCATCCAAAAACCTTAAAATCTTAAGTGAAGCAGGATTGGTTTTTCTTGTTGGATTTACCCTTTTCTTTTTGTTAGAGCGGTTTGTATTCTAAATAATTTTCCTCCACTTATCATTTCCTTTAGCATTGTGTAGCTGCATCAATTATGTTTGCTTCAAACGAATTGAAATGAAAAGATTATTGCTTTTATTGATGATTGTTTCATCAATTGCTACAAATGCTCAGGAATTAAAAGAGCTAACCTTAGAAGATGCCATTATTGGCAGATGGAGCTATTTATACCCTGAAAGAATTGAATATTTTGATTGGATTCCGGGAGAAGACAGCTACCTAATTTATGGAAAGCAAGATGACAATATTTTATACAAAGCAACAGCTCCAAACTTTAATGAGGAGCCATTATTAACTAGAAGCAATTTCAATAAACTATTAAAAACAGTTTCAGAGGATACCTTAAGGTCGCTTTCAAGAATTGAGATGATTGACAGCGAAAACTTTAGATTTTCAACTTCAACAATCTTCTTTACCTACAACTTCAACACTAAAAACCTAAAAAAAGGAATTACCCTTGAGGGCAATGAAGAGCATTTAGAATGGAGCCCTACCGATGACAAGTTTGCCTATACCGTAGAAAATAATGTATATGTAAAAACCAAGGAAAGGGCTGATAGAGTTACAAGCGAAACTGATAAAGGAGTGGTTTGCGGACAAGCTGTTCACAGGGTTGAATTTGGAATTACAAAAGGCTTGTTTTGGTCACCAAAGGGCAACGCTTTAGCCTTTTACCGTAACGACCAAACCATGGTTACCGATTATCCATTGGTTGATATTTCTACTCGCCCGGCTACAGTAAAAAACACCAAATACCCAATGGCAGGAATGAAAACTGAAGAGGTAACCATTGGCGTTATGAATTTTAAATCGGGCGATTTAATTTATCTAAACACCGGGGAACCAAAAGAACAATACCTTACCAATATAGCATGGAGTCCCGATGAAAAATTCATTTATGTGGCAGTACTCAATAGAGACCAAAATCACATGAAATTAAACCGCTACGATGCCAAAAACGGAGAGTTTGACAAAACCCTTTTCGAAGAAAAACACGAAAAATATGTTCAGCCATTAAACCCCATTCAGTTCTTACCAAATGATGATGAAAAATTTATTTGGCAAAGCCAAAGAGATGGGTTTAACCACCTGTATTTATATGATATAGATGGCAAAATGCTTAAGCAAATCACCAAAGGTGAAGAGTTAGTTACATCGGTTATTGGCTTTGATGAAAAAGGGAAAAAGGTTTTAGTTCAAACAACATCAGAAAATGGATTAAGCAGAGCCATAAAGTGGGTAACCATTAACAATGGAAAAGCATCGCTAGTAAGCAAAAAAGAAGGTACAACTAATGTTAAGCCTTCACCTACCGGTAATTATCTTTATAGTGTTTACACAGATTTAACTACCCCTGCTGATTATGCAATTACCAATGCCGCAGGTGGAGAAATCAAAAGCCTTTTAAAGCCTTCAGATCCTACCAAAAAATACAATGTTGGAAAAACAGAGTTATTTCAAATAAAAAATAAAGATGGTTTAGACCTTAATGCAAGGATTATTAAGCCTCATGATTTTGATCCAAAGAAAAAGTACCCTGTTTTAGTTTATGTATATAACGGCCCTAATGTTCAGTTGCTTAACAACAGATGGTTAGGTGGTACGGCATTATGGATGCACTACTTTGCCAACAAAGGAAATTTAGTATTTACAGTTGATGGTAGAGGCTCGGCCAACAGAGGATTGGCTTTTGAAAACGCCATTTTTAAGCAATGTGGTGAGGTAGAAATGGAAGATCAGTTAGCAGGCGTAAACCACCTAAAGTCTTTAGCTTATGTAGACACAAATAAGCTTGCGGTACACGGTTGGAGTTACGGTGGTTTTATGACGACTAGCTTAATGCTAAAAACTCCCGGCGTATTTGATGTTGGAGTATCGGGCGGTGGCGTTATGGATTGGAAATACTATGAGGTAATGTACACTGAGCGTTACATGGATACCCCTAAAACCAACCCTGAAGGTTATGAAAAAACAAGCTTGCTTAATAAAACAGACAAGCTTGAAGGTAAGTTATTGATGATTCACGATTCTGAAGATGATACCGTTTTACCACAACATATTGAAGACTTCTTAAAAAAATGCGTAAAAACAGGAACTCAAGTAGATTACTTTTATTACGTAGGCCACCCACATAATGTAAGAGGTAGAGACCGAGTACATTTAATTGAGAAAGTACTAACCTATATTGAAAATAATTGGTAAAATTTTCAACCATTTTGCTAGTTCTTTTGTCTAAAGTTTAGAATGAAATATTTTATCTCCCTGGTTTTTAGTTTGTTTTTGCTCAATTCCTTTGGGCAATACACGCTTCAAGGAAAAATTCTTGATACAGAAACAGGAGAGGCACTTCCTTTTGTGAATGTGGTTTTAAAATCAACAAGAGTAGGCTCTTCAACCAATGTAGATGGATACTTTTCTTTGTTGAATATTCCAACAGATACTTCAACCATTTTAATAAGCTACATTGGGTATGGGGTGGTAGAAAAAAAACTAACTCCCAAAGATTTTGTAAGCCTATTATCTATTGAAATTAAGAGAGAATCTATTGAATTAAAAACCTTTGAAGTTTCAGATAAGAGTAAACAAACCATTGAGCTACCTAAAGAAGTAAGTAGGGTAAGTTTAAACCCTCAACAAATACAAACGCTGCCCAACTTAGGTGAAGTAGATATTTTCAGAGGTTTACAGCTACTGCCCGGTGTTAGCGGAACTTCTGAGTCTTCATCAGGCTTATATGTTAGGGGCGGAACTCCTGATCAAAATTTGGTTTTGTTAGATGGAATTAACATCTATCATGTTGACCATTTTTTTGGAATATTTAGCCCGTTTAATGCTTACGCCATTAAGGATGTTCAATTTTATAAAGGCGGTTTTCCTGCTGAGTTTGGAGGCAGGCTAAGCTCTGTTGTTGACCTTACTGCAAAAACAGGAAATACCAAAAAACCCAGCTTTGCACTCAATGGCAATATGCTTAGTGTAAACGGAGTAATAGAGTCGCCATTGCCTAAAAAACTTGGTTCTATTTTAATTGCAGGCCGTAGAAGCTTTACCGACTTTTTGGAAAGCCCAACCTATCAAAGTTTGTTTGATAATGTAACAGAACAAGACCAAGAAGAATTAGGTTTTGGCATTGGTGGTTTTAATACGGTAAACCCAGATTTTTTCTTTTACGATTTAAACGCAAAAGTTACCCTTACCCCTACCGATGTAGATGTAATTTCTTTTAACTATTTCTCAAGCAGAGATAATCTCGATAATTCATCAGACCAAAACCTTGGTACTTTCGGCAAGCTAGAAACCATAGACAAAACCAATTGGGGAAATGATGGATATAGCCTAAAATGGAGTCGCCAATGGAATCCGAAATTTTACAGCAAAGCTATTGTAAGCTATTCTAAGTATTTAAGTGATTATGAGTTAGGAAATAACTTCTATTCTACCGACTCATTAGGTAATGATTCATTGCTTTTCAGTTTTAAAACCGTTCAAGACAACACGGTAGAAGACGCTGCTTTTAGGTACGATGCAGAGTACCAATACTCTTCTAAACAAACCCTAAAATTCGGAACCTGGTACACATACAACCAAATAAGATACCTTAATATTTTAGACGATTCAATAACTCTTCAAGACCGTTTTAATGTAGGAAACACCTATGCTTTTTATGCTCAAAACAAAAGCAATTGGGGAAAACTAACTACCGAAATTGGGGTGCGAGGAACCTACTTTACCCCTACCAACAAAATTTATGGCGAACCTCGGTTTAGCTTCAATTATCAAGCATTTCCTAAAATTAGAATTAAAGGAGCTTGGGGTGTTTACAGGCAGTTTATCAATAGAGTAATACTAGAAAATGTTTTTGGAGGAAGTAGAGATTTTTGGCTGCTAAGCAATGGAAATACACTTCCTGTAAGCTTTTCTCAGCACTACATTTTGGGTGGAGCCTATGAGAACAAAACTTGGCTTTTTGATGTAGAAGCCTACCGCAAAAACATGGGAGGCCTTTTAGAATACTCCTTACGTTTTGGGGGTTTTGACGAAAGCAATGAGAACTTCGATAACCTATTTTTTAGAGGACCCGGAGTTGTAAACGGAATTGATTTCTTATTACAAAAAAAGGTTGGCGCCTTAACCGGTTGGCTTGGTTATACCTTAAGCAGGGTTGATTATACTTTTCCGGATATTAACCAAGGAAGAAGTTTTCCTGCCTTACATGACCAAAGGCATGAGGCTAAAGTGGTTGCCTCCTATACTTTAGGTGATTTTATTTTTGCAGCCAACTTTATATACGCTACAGGGAAACCTTTTACTGCTCCTGTAGGTCAGTATAACATCAAATTAATTGATGGTACAGAAAGGCAGTATATTCATTTTGGTGATAAAAACTCGCAACGACTTCCCGACTATCACAGGGCTGATGTATCCATCACCTATAACTTTGACACCAAGTGGGTTGGAGGAAATTTCGGGATTTCATTCTTCAATATTTACAATAGAAGAAACATAAAATATAAACGCTTTTTCTTGCGAGAATTCGATCCTAAGACTTTTCAACCTATACCGCCTGAAGTTGTTGAAACGGATATTACCTTACTCGGATTTGTGCCTAATTTCTTTTTAAGCCTACGATTCTGATGAAAAAACTACTCTACATATTACCTTTTTTGTTGCTTTTATTGGGATGCGAGAAAGAACCAATTAACCAAGCAGATAAAGTTGTGGTTGAAGCCTATTTATTTAGAGATAAACCAGTTGATGATATTAGGGTAACCACCCTTTTAGCTTACGGTGGAACCGACACTGTGCCACAGCCCGTAAATAATTTGGCTATTGACATAATTTGGCAAAACAAAGCTTATCGACTTCAAAGTACCAATGATTCAGGCTATTACCATTATCCCGGCAATGACCTTCAAGTTAAAGCGGGAGAAATCTACGAGTTGAGATTTGAACACAAGGGAGCCTTTGTTTCCGCACTAACTGTTTGCCCCCCCGAACCCCAAAATATATCTATCTCAAAAGATACGCTCGACATTGTTTTATTTAGCTTGGTTGATAGCTTTTTAACCGGTGGCAGCATTACTCCTCCCGAGCCGGATAGTGTAGTTGTTTCATGGCCCAACCCCAACAACGAATACTTTTATGTAGTGGCAGAGAATATAGAATCTGTTAAAGAGCCCATTTTTCCTGATTTTATCGTTGGTATTTCAAGTTTCTTCTTTCAATCGCAACCTACTACCAATTCATCATACGAATTTTTCGATTTTGATTTTAGGCATTTTGGAAGACACGAAATAAAAGTGTATAAGATCAACCAAGAATATGTTGACCTCTACACAAGTTTCAACCAAGATTCTAGAACTCAAGCAGAGCCTATCACCAATGTAATTAACGGATTAGGAGTTTTTACAGCTGTAAACTACAAAACTGTTCCGTTGTACGTATCCGATTAAACCGGAATATTTACTCCCAAATGGTCGTAAGCCTCTTTGGCTAATCTTTCTCTATGATTTGGATGAGCAATGCTAATTAACCTTTTGGCCCTTTCTTTTAAAGATTTTCCCCAAAGGTTTACCACTCCATATTCTGTAACTACATAATGAATATGCGAACGGGTAGTAACCACACCTGCTCCAGGTTTTAAGTGGTTTACAATTCTACTTTCTCCTCTTCTGGTTTGAGATGGTATCGCAATAATTGGTTTACCTCCTTCAGAAAGTGAGGCACCTCTAATAAAGTCCATTTGCCCACCAACTCCTGAGTACATAAAATCTCCAATAGAGTCGGCACAAACCTGCCCAGTAATGTCTATTTCAATGGCTGAGTTAATTGCGGTAACCTTTAGATTTTTTCTAATTACGTTGGTAGCATTTACGTATTGACAATCCAATAAAACAACATTAGGATTATCATCAATAAAATCATAGATTTTTTTGCTACCCATCACAAAAGACGACACCACCTTTCCGGGATGCGACTTTTTATATTTTCCTGTAATTACACCACTTTCAACCAATGGAATTAATCCATCAGAAAACATTTCAGTATGAATACCAAGATCTTTATGATTACCCAATTTTGAAAGTACAGCATTTGGTATAGCTCCAATTCCCATTTGAAGGGTAGCACCATCTTCAATAATTCCTGCAATATGCTCGCCTATTTGCATGCTTATGTCGTCAATCTCACCGGCACTAACTTCAGGCAGTGGCTCATCATGCTGAATCATGTGATTTATCTGACTTACGTGAATCATACCATCGCCATGTGTCCTTGGCACATGTTTATTTACTTGAGCAATTACAATTTCAGCACTTTCTAATGCGGCTAGGGTAGCATCTACTGATGGACCTAAAGAGCAATAGCCATGTTTATCTGGAGGAGAAACCGAAATTAATGCAACATCTAAGTTGATTTTATTGGTTCTAAAGAGAAGCGGAACTTCACTTAAAAAAACAGGAATGTAGGAACCTCTTCCTTCTTTAATGGCTTTTCTAACATTGGCACCAATAAATGCTGCTCTTACATGAAAGCTATCTTTATATTCAGGCTCTGCGTAGGGCGCAGGTCCTTCTGTATGTAAATGATAAACGTTTACTCCTTTTAACTCATGACCACGAGCAGTCATTGCATTTATGAGTTGTTGGGGAGCGCAGGCCACAGAATGTACATAAACTTTATGACCTGATTTTATTGATTTTACAGCTTCTTCAGCGGTTGTGTACATTTCGATTAAATTTTTTGCAAACCAACAAACCAAATCGACTCAAAAAAATGATAGATGCCTTTTTTTTGAGGCTTAACTTATAGTTAATGTCATTTTTAACCCAAGTCTTTTACGAAGAGCTTATCAAATTCTTCCATGAATTCTTTCATGGTGGTTTGACCCTTATCTTTATTATACCAAACCTGTGTTTCTTGCAAAAACTCCTGGAAGGGTTTATCTTGCTTCACCTTATAATCTAATACCCTTTTTTGCATTGGTTTAGGCCTAGGACCAAACCTAAAAATTTCCTCAAAATGTTCATTAATAACAATTAAGATGGGAATTGATTTGGCTCCATTTGTTAGGTAATGCTCCATTAAATCAGGATGCTCATCGCGTAAAACCAATCTGTACTCAAATTGAGGGTTGGTTACAGCAATTTTATTGAATACAGGAACTAAATGACTAGCATCTCCACACCAAGCTTCTGTTATGGCTAAGAATTTTAAGTCATGATCAACACTTTGAATACTCCTAATTTGTTCTTCCGTAAACTTTAAAACCTTATTCCACCGATGCATTCTTTTCTCTGCCATTACAGTATAATGCACCATGGCTTCACTTTGATTTGGACCGGTGGTTTTATTTTCGACTAATAACGATGATACATGATTTAAAAAACCATCGTAAGTGAATCCATCATTAAATTTTTGCCTCAAAAAATCAGGAGCAACCATAATTAATTGAAGCTAGTTATTAGTTTTACTCAACAACCAACTTTTTAAACTCTTGTTTTAACGGTGAATTTATTTCTACCATATAAACCCCTTTAGGCAGATGACTAACATCTAATGATTGGTAAGGCTGAACTTGACCATTAAAGACCATTTTTCCATCAATAGCAAAAGCCTTTATCTGAATGGTTTCTTCATTAAAAAATTCAATTTTTGCGCTTGCGGGGTTTGGATATAAGCTAAAGCTACTTTTTTGAGCTTCATTTACCTTTAAAGCAGGACCGTCATAACATGGCAAAAAGTAGTATAAAAAGGATGAGGCTAATTCTAACGACTCAACAAATTGAGGAGCTGCTTTTCCCGCAGATGGCCAACCGTGTCCTTCTCCTACAAAAACCAAAGAGTCAGAATCTACACCATTTGCCTTGGCCGCCTTAATCATTTCATTGGCTCCACATAACGTTAAAATTGCAGGATTATTCAAAGCCGGACCACAATCAAATGGAACCGTTAAATCGTCAGTTCCATGCATGGCAACAAAAGGCTCATCATTGGCATCAATTAACCCAACATCATATACTCCACCTGCAAAGCTTACCACTCCACTAACTTTAGATGAATAACCATTATTTCCTGCATCACCTTCAAGCGTTCCACCAATAGAATCTAACAATGCTTGAACATTAATTGGAGAGGTTGGTAGGTCTGAAACTTTATCAATAAAAGCAAGATGCAATGCCAAAACAGCTCCTGCAGAATAACCACCAACAAAAATTGTTGAAGTATCAATTCCGTAGTTGTCACCATTTTCAAAATCTTTCCTCATATACCTTACGGCAGATTTAACATCAGAAATGGCCCTAAGCACAGTTTTAAATTGATTCTCTTTACTTGAAAGAAATGCTCCAATATCAGCAAGTCTGTAATTGGGCGAAATTGCCACATACCCTCGTTTAGCAAAACTTTCGCAAAAGTCTATGCAATCTACACTTCCCTTATCACCTGTATAAAACGCACCTCCGTGGATGAAAAATATAACCGGTCGGTTTATTTCTGTATCACCATCGGGGGTGTAAATATCCATTTCATGATCAAGCCCTGAGTAAACATCTGAGTAATTTACGGTGGTTTTCGAAACAGTTGAAAATATCTCGTTTTCGTACCTACCTTCACATTGAGCATAGGTTTGAGCGCCTAAACCGAGCAGCGCAATTAGTGTGATGTAAAAATTTTTCATTTGCTAAAGTTATACTATTTTTTTAAAATGGATTGGTAGCCCAAACAGCTAACTCAGGAATAAATCCTCTATCATCCATTTCTAGAGCAGCAACAATTGAATGAGCAATTTCCATAGAGGTAAGTTTATTATCCACTTCCTCGCGCTCAATCCGCTCCTCGCTTCCAAAAGCCGTTGGCACTTCACTAGGATGAATTAGCATAACCCGAATATTATCTCTTCTTAGCTCGGCTTGCTATGCTTGGCTCATTGAACGTAAAGCAAATTTAGAAGCCGAATAAACACTACCACCGGGATAACCTTTTAGTGCAGCAGAGGATGCAATATTTACGATATTTCCTTTTTGCCGCTTTTTAAAACGCTCAACGGCTTTTTGCGCCATAATTGCTGCTCCATATACATTTACCCTAAATATCTCCTCAAAAGCGCTAAAACTTAGCTCCTCGAGTTTGTAACTTTTACCTATTCCTGCATTATTGATTAAAACATCTAAACCTCCCCAAAGCTGATCTACTTTTTCAAAGGTTTTTTGAATGTCTTCCTCTTTTCCTGCATCAGCAGCTAAATAGGCTACGTTTAAAGACTTTGCAACTGCTGCTAATTTTTGTTCATCTCTCCCGGTAATGAGCAACTCAGTTCCTTTACTTGCTAACAATTGAGCTGTAGCTTTTCCTATGCCACTACTGCCACCTGTTAATAATATTCTTGCTCCTTTTAGTTCCATTTTTATGATTGTTTTCTTGTAAATACAGGTTTATTTTCTTTTGATAATTCTTCGTTAAACAAATATCCTTCAACATCAAAACCTCTTAAATCATCGGGTTTTGATATCTGATGATCTATTACAAATCTTGCCATCATGCCACGGGCCTTTTTTGCAAAAAACGACAACACTTTGTACTTGCCGTTGCTCCAATCTAAAAACGACGGGCTAATTACCTCGGCGTTTAATTTTTTGGTATTGATTGATTTAAAATATTCGTTAGAAGCAAGGTTCAATAACAAATTGGTATTGACTTCTTTTAAATCTTCGTTGATTAAATCTGTAATTCTATCTTTCCAAAACTCATATAGGTTTTTACCTCGTGTTGTTTTTAGGGATGTACCCATTTCTAATCGGTAAGGCATCATCATGTCAAAAGGCCTTAAAACGCCATACAACCCTGATAGAATTCTTAAGTGACTTTGTGTGTAATCTACTTGACTTTCATTTAAAGTTTCAGCATTAAAACCAACGTAAACATCTCCAGTAAAAGCAAGAAGAGCTTGTTTTGATTGCTCTGCTATCAAGGGAGTTTGCCAAACTTGATTTCTTTCAAAATTTAGTTGCCCTAAGTTTTCGCTGATTCCTTGAAGGTCCATTAATTTTTTAGGAGACTTTTTCTTTAAAACCTTCATTAGTTTTTCAGATTCATCCAACATTCTTGCTTCTGAAGAATAAGCAATTGCAGACTTATCATCGTAATTGAGTGATTTTGCAGGAGAAATTACAGTTATCATGGAAATATTTTCTCAATAAACGGCGAACTTAATAATTGGTTCTATTGTTTAAACAACAATTAAAT
>JAAZVO010000074.1 GCA_018623405.1 Crocinitomicaceae bacterium | reverse complement strand
TTACACCTGTATTGCCCTAGTAATCATTTTTGGATTAATCATTTTTGGGTAGTAAAACAATTTTTTGTTTAAATACTTGCCCGAATAAGAAATAGAATTACATTTGCAAACCGTTTTTCGAAACGGCGTTCTTTGGGAGATTAGCTCAGTTGGTTCAGAGCACCTGCCTTACAAGCAGGGGGTCACTGGTTCGAATCCAGTATCTCCCACTAAAGAAAACTAAACCTCGCAATAGCGGGGTTTTTTTATGCCTAGAAAATCAAGCTTGCTTGGATTTTCGCAGGCATAAAAAAAGTAAGAATCGGAGATTCGGGGTTTTAGTTTTTAGACTTCGAGGAGGACCTGGATCACTTAGTAATCCAAAATAAGATTAAAATCAAGCTTGCTTGAATTTTCGCAGGCCTAATAAAAGTGAGAATCGAAGATTTGGGGTTTTACCTGTTGATTTAAGTGATGCTACTTATTCAGAATTTTCAATCCAATACAACTTTACAAACGTATCTTAGTTTCACAGTGGGGGCAAACTTGAATAAGTTTATTTGCAAGAATACCCAATTCTTTTGCCTCTCAACATATTATTTAATACAAAAAAATTACTTATATAAGTATTTAGTTATCAAATACTTCCATTTCACCTTTTAGGAAAAAATTTATTCCCATATTGTTTTAAATATTAAATAAAACGCTATGAATGAATTTATGTTAAATGTTCTTGCTATTCCTAAGGACGACCCGGTGGCCTTTACATTTTTTACAGGCTACATGGCAATGTTTGCTGCAGCAGTTTTTTTCTTTTTTGAAAGAAGTAGGGTAGAAGGAAAGTGGAAAACTTCCTTGCTAGTTTCAGGCTTAATTACAGGTATTGCTGCTGTACATTATTACTACATGCGCGATTATTACGCAGCTACAGGCACAAACCCAACCGCTTTACGTTATATTGATTGGACCTTAACTGTGCCTCTAATGTGTGTTGAATTTTACTTGTTGACTAAACCTGCTGGTGCAAAACCAAGTTTATTGTGGAAGCTAGTTATTGCTTCAGCATGGATGCTTGTTACAGGTTATTATGGTGAAGCATTTACCGATGGCTCAACAATGCACTCATTTGTTTGGGGCTTTTTATCAACTATAGGTTATGTTTATATACTTTGGACAGCTTGGTTTGGTGAAGTAAAACAATTAGCTGATAAGTCGGATAACCCTACAGTTGTTAAAGGTATTAGAACTCTAGCTTGGTTTGTATTAGTAGGATGGGCAATTTACCCAATAGGATATATGTGTATGCCAGGAGGATGGCTAAATGTTGGGTTAGGTTGGGAATCTACAAATGTTGATTTATTCTACAATATTGCTGATGCAATAAACAAAATTGGCTTTGGGTTGGTAGTTTACAATATTGCAATTACTAGTACCAACAATTCTGAATTAGCAACCGCATAACATTGGTAAATCTATTTACGCAGAAAACAGGATTATTTTTTCGATGAAAGCAACCCCTTACTTCTTCATTTCTCTTAAAAAGCTTTCTATGTTTAGGTAGTCCTGTTTTTTAAACCTCCGCAACCACAAACGTACTTCCCCCAACAAAAATTAAATCCTTTTTGGAGGCCCTTTTTTTAGCGGCATTAAATGCAGATTTTACTGAGGCATAGCCCTTTCCTTCTAAACCCGCCGCAAGCGACTTAGCATGCAATAAATTTACTTCTAATCCCCTTGGAATGTTGGGTTTACAGAAGTAGTAAGTGGCATTTTTGGGAAGCATGCTTAAAATCTTTGCATGGTCTTTATCGCTTACCATCCCAAGAACAAAGTGAAGGGTTTCAAATTTTTCTTTTTTCAAATTCTCAATTACCCATTTAATACCTTCTTCATTATGGCCAACATCACAAATAATTTTTGGCGATTTTGAAAGTATTTGCCATCTTCCATTTAAACCAGTTGATTTAACTACTTGCTTTAAACCTTTTTTTGCTTTTGTAAGGTCAATCGCTAAAATATTTTCAGATTTTAAAACCTTAAGTGCTGTAATTACAGTTTGAAGGTTTTCTTTTTGATACCCTCCTTTTAAATCAGTATTTATGATTACTCTAGGTTGCTGATCTGCAAAAATTATGGGAGATGATAATGTTTTAGCTTTTTCTAAAAATACCTCTTGGGTTTCATTTTGAGTTCTGCCAATAATTACTAGGGTGTTTGCTTTTATTATTCCTGCTTTTTCACCGGCAATTTTCTCCAAAGTATCTCCCAAAAACTCCATATGGTCAAAACCAATATTTGTTATTACAGATAATAGTGGAGAAACTACGTTGGTTGAGTCTAATCGGCCACCCATTCCGGTTTCAATTATGGCTATATCAACTTTTTTTTGCGCGAAATAGTAAAAAGCTAAAGCTACAGTCCACTCAAAAAAGGAAGGTTGAATTGCTTCAAATTCACCCTTGTATTGTTTCACAAATTTGATCACAAATTGTGAAGAAATTGGCTTTCCATTTATTTTTATGCGCTCTTTAAAGTCTTTTAGATGAGGCGAAGTGTACAATCCAACCTTAAAGCCATTTGCTTGTAAAGCCGCTGCTAACATGTGAGAAACAGAGCCTTTGCCGTTTGTTCCGGCAATATGAATGCTTCTAAACTTTTGGTGAGGATTATCGAGAATTTCGCAAAGAGCAAGTGTATTTTTCAAATCTTTTTTAAAAGCTTGCTTTCCTACCCTTTGAAACATGGGTAGTTGCTTGTAGAGATAATCCAATACCTCTTTAAAGTTCACTACTGTAATAAAAATTTGTAAGTAATGGTACCTTTTTGCTCAGCTGCAGCTGTTGGACTCGCAGAAAACTTTGCTTTTAAGGCCGCTTCTTTTGCTTTTTTAAGCAGGTTGGCATTTGTGGTTGTAGAACCTCTTGCACCGGGTGTAGCGCTAATTACATTTCCTTGTCGGTCTACAATTATTGTTACCACTACAGTACCTTCATCTTGAGAGTTATCTATTGGCTTTGGTAGCGAGAGATGTTTTCTTCCTCCAAGGTTATATGATATTCCGTTTCCGCCACCTCCCGGGTCGCCTGTGTAATCTTTTCCATCTTTTGTTCCTTCAGTTGAGCCTTTATCGCCAGCTTGGTTATCCGGACCCTCGCTACCTGAGTTTTTCTTTTTATTAAAAGCGTTACTCAAGGTTTGTTTTAGTTCATCACTAATTTCGGGCTTTTCTTCTTTTGGCTCTTCTTTTGGTTTTTCCTCAGGAATTTCAACTGTTTCCACAGTTTCTTGTGTCATTACTTCCTCTTCAATAACATCAGGCTCAACCGGCGAAGCATCTACAACGTCTGGATTTTCAGGTTCTACAGGTGTTGCTACTGCTTCTTCGGGTTGAATATCTCCGCTTCCAAACTCACTTGTTCCGAAGTTTAATAAAACCCCGCTATCCGGCGGAGGGTCAATACTTTTAAGGCCAAGTAACAAGAATAAAATCAATAGAAGTACATGAAACATTACAGTTCCAATAATTCCATACTTTTCTTCTTTACTATAAGTTTTTGTAGCCAAGTTATTTTCCTTTTGTTGCCAAAACCATTTTATATTGGTTCTTATTTGCAATATCCATTACCTTAACAACGTATTCCAATGGTACATTCTTATCTGCCTTTAAAACTATTCCTTGGTTGTTTTTATCTTTTCCCGCTAAATCTGCTTTAAGCTGAGGTTCAATTTGTGAAAAGCTTACAACATCTCCGTTCAGTGCATAAGTTCCATCTGCAGTAACTTCAATTGTTGCAGGTTGCTTTTTTGCTCTTGAGGGTGATGCTTCAGGTAAAAGAATATTTAATGCATTAGGGGTGATAAGAGTAGATGCAATAATGAAGAATATCAATAACAGAAAAACAATATCTGTCATTGAAGACATGCTAAAAGAAACATCAACTTTATTTCTAGTTTTTATTCCCATTTTAAGCAGGTTCTTGAAGTAAGTCCATAAACTCAATTGTGGTAGCTTCCATTTTATAAACTACCTTTTCTACCTTGGCTACAAGCACATTATATCCTACATAGGCAATAATTCCAATAACCAAACCTGCAGCTGTTGTTACCATAGCTTGCATAATTCCACCTGATAATTGATCAATTTCAACGCTATTTCCTGCAGTGTACATTTCATGAAAAGTGTTTATCATACCAATTACAGTACCTAAGAATCCTATCATGGGTGCTGCTCCGGCAATGGTAGCAAGAGTGGATAGACTTTTTTCTAGCTTATAAATTTCAAGTTTGCCAACATTTTCAACGGCGGCGCTTATATCTCCAAGTGGTTTTCCTATTCTTAAAATTCCCTTTTCAATCATTCTGGCGAATGGGCTTAAAGTATCCTTGCATAAACTCATTGCAGAGTCAATCTTCCCGTTTGCGATAAAGTCTTTCACCTGATTCATGAAGTTGGGGTCTTCTTTTTCTACTTTTCTGATAGCTAGAAAACGTTCAATAAATATGTAAATGGCAATTACAGATAAAATTCCGAGAGGAATCATAATGTACCATCCTCCACCGGCAATTAACTCTAAAATAGAAATTTTTACCTCGGTAGGCATTTGCTCTGCTGTTTCTGCAGCGGCCTCAGCACTTTCTGAAGCCATGTTTATTTGCAACAAGAAATTATTGATCATTGTAAAGGGTTAACGTTTTCAAAGTGAAACTATTTCACCTTTTACAAATATCCTGTAAACTGAGGGGTTGGAATTTTTGAAAGCAATAAAAATTCCACACCAATTTGTTAATTGGCTAATAGATTAAAATGTAGGTAAATGCTCCGGCTAAATATCCTATTGCAGCAAGCCAACTTATCTTTTTAAGATACCAAACAAAATCTATTTTTAGAATACCCATCATCGCAACTCCGGCAGCGGAACCAATAATTAAACAGCTACCTCCGGTACCTGCACAATAGGCTAAAAACTCCCAAAATGCATGGTCTTGCACGTAAACTGTCATTGGGTACATACCCATAGCTGCAGCCACTAAAGGCACATTGTCTACAATTGAGGATAAAAATCCAATAATAATATTGATAGCGTAAATTTTTCCATCATCCCCAAAACCGGCGCTTAATGAGTCATCTAAAAACCCGGCCAACTGGCCTAAATGGCCGGCAGATTGCAAGCTAGCAACAGCAGCTAAAATTCCTAAGAAAAACAATACCGATGGAACATCAATTTTGGTTAAAACACCAATAACTGAATACTCTTTACGCTCTCTTGAGCTTTTATTTCGATGCATTATTTCTGTAACAATCCAAAGTACAGCTAAACCAAACAATATTCCCATAAAAGGAGGTAGGTGAGTAACAGTTTTAAAAACAGGCACAAAAAGTAATGCACCAACACCTAGCCCAAAAATTATGTTACGTTGTCTATCTGATATTGGGCTGTAATCCTCATCTAAGTCAGAGTCGGGAGAGGTAATATGACCTTTTTGGGTAAAACTGAAAATTAGCAATGGCACAAGCATACAAATTAGAGAGGGAACTATAACTTTTAGGATAATGTTACCCGCTGTTACTTGTCCACCAATCCATAGCATAATTGTAGTAACATCGCCAATAGGAGACCATGCGCCTCCTGCATTTGCTGCAATAACAATCATTCCGCCAAATAGCCATATGTCTTCTTTGTCTTTAATAAGTTTTTTGAGTAATGCCGACATAACAATGGCAGTTGTTAAGTTGTCTAAAACGGCTGAGAAGAAAAAGGCAATCACACATAATAACCAAAGTAGTGTTACCTTTTTTGTGGTTTTTATTTTGTTGGTAATAACCGCAAATCCTTCATGGGCATCAATTAACTCAACAATAGTCATTGCTCCTAAAAGGAAGAATAAAATCTCTGAAATTTCAATTAGATGATGTTCTAATTCATGAACAATAAAGTGATTAACTATGCTTGTTTCTCCTAGAGTTTCATAACTCCTATTCTCTTGAAAAAATGCTTTTAAGTTATCAAGAATAGGAACCCCATTTTTCAGTATTTCGTTTACCGACAAGCTAAAATCTAGGTTTAAAATAGATTCTGCACCGAACACATAAATTGTCCAAGTGAGGGCACCAATTAAAAGCGCTGATGCAGCTTTATCTACTTTGAAATTATGCTCTAATGCAATAGCTACATAACCAAGCACAAATACAACAACCATTAAGGAATAAAACATAAGCTAGTATTAATTGGCGATTTTAGATTAGTTGTTTTAAAGCAAGTTCGAATGCTGTTTTAGCAATTTTTGTTTTTGAGCTACTTGTGTTGTAGGTGCGTTCAATTGCTTGAAGAATAGTGTTTGACGTGTCGGTGAATATTGCTTCATCAGTAAGCTCAATATTATCTTGCATAAGGTAACCAAACACTCTTGCCATACCACAATTAGAAATAAAATCAGGAATTACACTAATTTGATTATCCGTGTAGTCTGCAATGGGTCCAAAGAATATTTCGGGATCTGCAAAAGGTACGTTTGCACCTGCGGAAACAACCTCCATACCTGCTTTAATCATTCTTTCTGATTGGTCTTTGGCAATTAACCTTGAAGCTGCACAAGGAATAAAAACTTCAGCAGGAATATCCCAAATCTTCGAATTTACCTCTTCAAAAGAAAGCATATTGGCATCTTTTAGTTTATTGCCTTCTTTGTGCAAGAATAGCTGTCTTACTTCTTCAAAAGAATATCCATCCTCTTTTATTAAACCTCCATCTTTATCGATAATTCCTACTATTTTGGCTCCTTCTTTTGCTAAAAAGTAAGCAGCTGAAGAACCAACATTACCCCAACCTTGAACAATCACTCTTTTGCCCGATAATTGACCTCCATAAACTGTGTAATAGTGTTTTACAGATTCTGCAACACCATATCCGGTAATCATATCGGCTACAGTATATTTTCTTTTTACATCAGGACTAAAATTTGGGTTTTCAATTACTTTAATTACCCCATTTCTTAGTTGGCCAATTTTTTTGATTTTTTGAGGTTCTGTAGGATTGTAGTGTCCTGTTAAAACACCTTCTTGAGGATGCCAAACACCGCAATCTTCTGTAATAGGAATTACTTCATGAATTTCATCAACATTTAAATCTCCACCCGTGCCGTAATAATTTTTAAGTAGTGGAGTAATGGCTTTATACCATCTTTCTAAAACACCCTTTTTTCTTGGATCTGCAGGATTAAAATTTATACCCGATTTTGCACCACCTATTGGAGGACCTGCAACAGTAAATTTTACCTCCATGGTTTTTGCTAAAGATTCTACTTCTCTTTTATCCAGCCCAACACGCATCCTTGTTCCACCGCCGGCGGCACCACCTCTTAAAGAGTTTATAACTACCCAACCTTTTGCTTCGGTTTCGTTATCACTCCATTCAAATACTATTTCTGGCGACTTATTTTCAAACTTCTCGAGTAAATCTTTCATTACCTCTTTGATTATCAGGTTAAAATGAGGGCGCAAAAGTAAGGTTTTTGAACCCTTTTTTTTGGCTTGTTTAAAAAAAACTATTGTGGGTAAAAAATCATTCCAGAAACACTATCGTTACTAGCTCCTGTAAACTTTGATAAGACATTTAGCTCGCCTTTGATTTTTTTTAGAGCAAGGAATGCAAAAATTAGCGCTTCCTTGAAGTCAATAATTTCTTTTTTCGGAGTAATAATTTCTGATTTTGAAGTTTCCTCAATTAATTCAACTAAAAACTTGTTTTTTGCGCCACCTCCCGTTATTAAAACCTTGCTTTTTGGAGTTATCCATCTAGAAATATTTTCTGCCAAAAAATGGTTGTACGTGTGTAGTACATTCATTGGCTCATCTAAATAATTCGAAATAACAGGTAAAATGGTTTGATCAAAATCTTGGTTATTCAATGATTTTGGCGGGTTTATTTTCAAATATTTATCCTTTTGAAGAGTTTCAAATAATTCAGCAATAAGGCTTCCTTCTCTTGCTAATTTTCCTTTGTTATCATAAGAAAGCCCCAATTTATTTGCGATAAAATTTAAAGCCCTGTTGGCATAAGTAATATCAAAGGCCAAATTTTTAGAGGGTAGGGTAATATTTGCAATTCCTCCTAAGTTTATATAGGCATCATATCCGGGAAATAAATTAATATCTCCAAAAGGTACTAATGGCGCACCCTGTCCACCAAGGGATATATCTATGTTCCTAAAATCTGCAACAGTTGTTAGCCCTGTAATTGATGCTACAATTTTTGGTGCTCCTATTTGAAGGGAAAACCCTTTGCCGGGTTCATGAAAAACTGTATGCCCATGCAGGCCAATAAATTTTGGAATTAGTTTGGTGTTTTTTAAGAACCTGCTAACCATTTCCCCGATAAACCTTCCAAAAGTTTCATCTAATATTTTAAGTTTTTGCTCTGATAACTTATCTGAGGTTTTTAGTTTTTGAAAAAGGGATTTGCCAATGGGGTATGTTTTAGTTTTTAAAATTTTGAAATTGTTAGCCTGAAATTCAAAGCAGCCTATATCGATTCCGTCTAAAGAGGACCCTGACATTATTCCCAAAACTTGTGTTGGTTCTTGAAACATTCGTTGTTTAAATGCTGTTTCAAAGGTGGAAAAAGTTATTTTAACAACTACTTTTGTAAACCTTTAAAATTTATTATCCATGTTATTTGAGCTAACAGAAGAGCAAAAAGCGGTAAGAGAAGCTGCTAGAGATTTTACCCAAAATGTATTAAAACCTGGTGTAATTGAGAGAGATGAAAATCAAATTTGGCCAGGAGAACAAATTAAACAACTTGGAGAGTTGGGCTTTATGGGAATGATGGTGAGCCCTAAATATGGAGGCGGCGGAATGGATACGCTTTCTTATGCCATTGCAATGGAGGAGTTTTCAAAGGTTGATTCTAGTACATCGGTAGCAGTTTCTGTAAATAATTCTCTTGTATGTTTCGGACTAGAGAAATACGGTAGTGAAGAGCAAAGGCAAAAATATTTAGTGCCTCTTGCGAAAGGTGAGGCTTTAGGTGCTTTTTGTTTGTCGGAACCTGAAGCAGGTTCTGATGCTACTTCTCAAAAAACCACAGCAGAAGATAAAGGAGATTATTACCTGCTAAACGGTACCAAAAACTGGATTACTAATGGAGGTCATGCAGATTACTATATTGTTATGGCTCAAACCGATCCGGAAAAAGGGCATAAAGGGATTAATGCCTTAATTATTGAAAAAAATATGGAAGGATTTGTGATTGGAGCAAAAGAGAATAAGCTTGGAATTCGAGCATCTGATACCCATACCTTATTGTTTAATGATGTGAAAGTTCCTAAGGCAAATAGAATAGGGGAAGATGGCTTTGGATTCAAATTCGCAATGAAAACACTAGAAGGAGGAAGAATTGGTATTGCAGCCCAAGCATTAGGTATTGCTACCGGAGCTTATGAGCTAGCTTTAGCTTATTCTAAAGAAAGAAAAGCTTTTGGAAAGGAAATCTCAAAACATCAAGCCATTCAATTTAAATTGGCTGATATGGCTACTGAAATTGAAGCTGCCCGTTTATTAGTCTACAAAGCTGCATGGCTAAAAGATCAAAAGAAAGATTATGCGTTGGCTAGTTCAATGGCAAAATACTATGCATCTGAAGTTGCAATGAAAACTACCATAGAAGCCGTTCAAATACATGGCGGATATGGTTATGTTAAAGAATACCATGTGGAGCGTTTAATGAGAGATGCAAAAATTACTCAGATTTACGAAGGAACTTCAGAAGTTCAAAAAATTGTAATTTCTAGATCAGTATTAAAAGACTAAAGTTCAGCTAGAGCTGTTTCTAATTTTATTCCACGAGAGGCCTTGAGTAAAACAAGGGCTTTTTTTATGGGTTCTTTTTTAAGCCCTTCAATAAGCTGAGAGGGGCTTTCATAAAATGTAAAATGAAACTTTTCTTTAAACTTAAAATAAATGGAACCAACTAAAATAGGTTGTATTTCAGATTGATTCTTTAACCATTCCAAAATCGCAAAATGTTCATCTTGGGCAATTTCGCCTAACTCTAGCATATCTCCTAAAATGGCAACTTTTGGCATACCAGAAGAATATTTTTTAAAGCTATTTAATGCAAGTTCAACTGATGTAGGATTTGCATTATAAGCATCTAAAATAATAGTGTTTTTTGCAGTTTCCATTAGTTGAGACCTGTTATTTTCAGGTTTGTAACTGCAAATAGCATTTGCTGCAGCCAAAGGAACCACACCACAGAAAAAGCCTATGGAAATCGCAAAAAGTATGTTTTGGTAATTATAATCTCCAACTAACTGGGTTTGAAAAATATTGTCATCAATACTGAAACAAACGAAAGGGTTTGAGGGGGCTTGTTTAATGTTTATCTTTTTTGCAAAAGATTCTATGTTATTTGGAGATTTTAGTTCTTTTCCTATTCTTGAAACAAGGGGATCGCTTTCTGAGAAAAAACCTGTATTTCCATTTTGATTTAAATACTCAAAAAGCTCGTTTTTGGTGTTTAAGTTTCCTTCAATAGAACCGTACCCTTCAATGTGGTCTTTACCAACATTGGTGATAAACCCAAGATTTGGTTCAGCAATTTTACAAAGTTCTTTGATATCACCGGGTTTATTATCACCCATTTCAATTATTGCGTATTCAGTTCCTTTTGGGATTTGCAGTAAACTTAGAGGTACACCTATATGGTTGTTTAAATTACCAGGAGTTGAAAATGTTTTAAATTTCGAAGACAGCACTCTATGCAACAACTCCTTTGTAGTGGTTTTGCCATTAGAACCTGTAAGACCAATAATTTGTAGTTTGAGGTATTGACGATATTCTTTTGCCAATTGCTGTAAGGCTAATAATACATCATCAACTAAAATAGTGTTTTCTGAATGGTATTCTTTTTCATCAATAATAGCATAGGCCGCTTTTTGGCGGAGGGCTTCTTTTGCGAATTTATTTCCGTTAAAATTTGGACCCTTTAGCGCAAAAAAGAGATTATTTGGAGTAATGTTTCTTGTATCAGTTGATACTTTGCGGTGCTTTAAGAAAAGTTGTAGTAGGTTCATATTTACAAACAAAAAAAAGCCCTCAATGCAATTTGCAAGGAGGGCTAAGTATTATTGAACAACTTTTAGTTACTAATTACCTA
>JAAZVO010000319.1 GCA_018623405.1 Crocinitomicaceae bacterium | reverse complement strand
TATAAGAAAGGTTATCAGGCCTAAAAGCAGTATAAAATAGCCAGTTTGGTTTACTAAGCTTCCAATTTTAGCTAAGTTTCCTTCTCCATTTCTTCTGGCAATAATAATTTGGGCACCTACGGTAAACCCTGCGCCAACCATTAAAAAGGTATAGTATAAAATGCCTGCATTACCAGCCGCGCCTAAGGCAATCTCACTAAGGTTACTAAGGAAAATAGTATCTGTAATGTTTACAATATTTACCGATAATCCACTAATGATAATGGGTAGAGATACCTTAAAAATATTGTTGTATGAAATTATATTTTTCAAAGGTTGATATGCTTGGGTTCTATTACGAAACGAAAGGGCAAATGTTTATCCTCATCGGCATAATCAATTCCAATTCTTGGAGTAGATTTAATTGCTGATGAATTAAATTTTAGTTGATGGTCTTCAAGCCAAATGGTATCACCTGCTAAGGAGATATTGTTTTGCAACATAGAAATTCCAAGCCCTTGGCTTAACTTTCCGGGACCAATTAGCAATTTTTTTTCGATAATTGTTTTTTTTCTTCTTTCGATAATGGTGTTTATGCCAAAAAACGGAATTCCACCTCTAATTAATATTGCATGCGGAACGCCGGTTTTATTGTAAACAATGTTAAATAGGTAATGAATACCATAGCATAAATAAACATAGGAAACACCTCCTTCATTATACATTGTTTTTGTTCTGTTTGTGTATTTACCCCCATAAGCATGCGATGCTTTATCTTCAATACCCGCATAAGCTTCGGTTTCTGTAATTATAACTTTTACCAATTGGTTGTTGATATTGGAACACAATACTTTGCCAATTAACTTTTTTGCAAGGTCAACCACATCATGGTGTAAAAAGAAATTATTTGGAATTTTTTTCATGGCAAAAAAAAGGCGGATCTTATTTAGAACCGCCCTCAAAATCAATAAAAAAAATAGTAATTATGAATTTAGCATCACCGGCATTACTAGCATTAATAGGTCTTCGTTATCATCATTTTCGTTTGGTAACAACAACCCTGCTCTATTAGGTGCGCTCATTTCAAATTTCACTTGGTCGGTTTCTAGGTTGTTTAACATTTCAATTAAAAACCTTGAGTTAAAACCTATTTCAATATCATCTCCTGAATAGTTACAGGTAAGCCTTTCGTTTGCTTCGTTGCTAAAGTCTAAATCTTCGGCCGAAATATTTAACTCACTTCCTGCAATTTTTAACCTAACTTGATGGGTAGTTTTATTAGAGAAAATAGAAATCCTTTTAATAGAATTTAAAAAGGCAACCCTATCAACAGTTAAGGTATTTGGATTATCCTTAGGAATTACAGCTTCGTAATTTGGATATTTACCATCAATTAAGCGACAAATAAGATCAATATTTTCTACCTTAAAATGTGCGTTTGTTCCTGTGTATTGCACTTCAACATTGGCTGTAATTGAGGCTAAAATATTTTTAAGTAGGTTCAAAGGTTTTTTAGGCATAATAAAGTTTGCTGCTTTGTTGGCCTTAATATCTGTTCTTTTATACCTAACAAGTTTGTGTGCGTCTGTAGCTACAAAGTTTGTGAAGTCTTTTGTCATTTCGAAGTAAACTCCACTCATTACAGGTCTTAACTCATCATTACCTGAAGCAAAAATTGACTTTACTATGGCATTGTGTAAAACGGCAGAATCAATTTCTATTGATGATGGACTTTCAAGCTCAGGAGACTTTGGAAATTCCTCACCATTTTGGCCTGCTAGTTTATATTTTCCGTTATCCGATGAAATTTCAATACCCCATGATTTTTCATCAATATCAAAATTTAAAGGTTGGTCTGCAAATGTTTTAAGGGTATCTAAAAGCAACCTTGCAGGAACAGCAACGGTGCCATTTCCATCATTTTTTTCTAACCCAATTTTAGTGGTCATGGTGGTTTCTAAATCTGAAGCAGAAACAGCTAGATTTCCATCTTTGATTTTAAAAAGAAAATAATCTAAAATAGGTAAGGTATTGTTGGTATTTAGAACTCCTGCAATAGACTGCAATTCTTTCAACAAACTCGAGCTCGAAACAATAAATTTCATCAATCTAATTTTTGGCTTACTACAATCAACAAATATATTCTATTTGCTTGGTGCGGATGTTTATGTAACTCCCTTTTTGAGGGTATTTTTCAACAAATTTTCTACAGCATTAATTAGTCTTCAGATTTTTTAAAATCTTCAACCGTTTTCTTAAGCGGATCAAAAATGATGTATTGAATTACAGTAAAATCATTTTCATTTACCCATCCATAAATTCTATCTAAATCATAATCTATGGAATTGCCATCGTAATCTTCAGCTCCGGGAGCTGCAGGTTTAGGGTAAACTTTTACTTCATTTACTTTTCCGTTTACATCGGTAACCTTATAAACTTGTACAGGAGTAGAGGCCTTAATAGAATCTATAAAAGATTTTGGTTTTGTTTCTTCGATGCCTTCATAGTAAACTGTCTCGTACCTTTTAATATACCTAGCTAAATAGGCGCTGTCTATATTGCTTACTTGCTGTTTATTTTGTTTTTCCCATAAGGTAAAGAAACCACCTTCATCTTTTTTCAATATCCACGATAAATCGGGGTTTAGTGGATAATCTAACTCAATAGAATTTATTTGATTGGGGTTTAAAGCAAAAATCGCATTGTTTCGCCACTCATTTAAATTGGTAAAAAACCGCGGGGTTAAGTAACCCCTAAACCCTTCAATATGCATTAAAAAAGGAACATTTGATCCTTCCATTAGCATGTAACTTCCTGTATGGTCAGGGTTTGGTCCACCCACATAAAATACCTTATCGGGGGTGTTAGATGATTTGTAGATTTCAACTTTTACAGAGTTACCAGCTATTCCTTTTACAATATTTTCGAATGATGATCTGCTAACCGGAGTCCTTACCTTAATTCTTTTTAAAGTTTCAAGTAATACCGTTACAGCTTCTTTTCTTGCTTCGTAAGTTTCATTTACCATCCAACCACTTTCTGTTTTGGTTAGTGTTATGGTATTGTTGTTTTTATCTGC
>JAAZVO010000073.1 GCA_018623405.1 Crocinitomicaceae bacterium | reverse complement strand
TTTCATTGGAGTTTCTTTGGTAGCTGAAGTCATATAGTCTTTTCTGGGATGCCATTTCACGAAAACATCTGTACCGGTAACTGGTGGATATTGTACCTCATCAAATTGCTCTTCGATAATGTAATTTTCCGCCATTCCGAATACCGAATCGGGGTGAAAATAAAGGTTTTTAGACTCTGTAGTTGAGGTAAGATACTCTAAATAACCATCACCTTTTAAACCATCATGGCTAAGGTTAATTTGTTGAAAAAACTTTCCTTTTCCACCATAAACCTCATAACCTTCAGGAGGAGTTGGTCTAGTAAAACCTAGTGAATAATCTTCCTGTAGTAAAAGGGTTTCTTTAAACTCAGGAAAAATTCCCGCTGATGCAAAAGTTCCTTCAAACCTTAAACTTTTATTGTCGAAGTTATCTACGGAATCAATGGTAAAAGGCTCTAGCTGAAAATAAAAACTATCTCTTTTATATACCCCTCCTTGAACACTTGGGGCATCATAATAGGCATACGATTTTTGTTTTGATGTAAATACAGGCCAACGCTTAAGAGGTTTTAATCCTGATTTATTGCCGGGAGAGTCAATTTCTATGTCTCCTTTTATACCTTCAATAACTGTTTTTACCCTTTGCAGCTTTTTAAGGCCCCTTTCGTCAACCTCATCAGTTTCAACGTAAATTCTTAATGAATCTACCTTGGGTAAATCAAATTTGAAATTATCATAAGAGAAATAGTTTTCCTTTCCAAAAATTTCGAAATTACCGGCGTTTACAATACCATCAAACTCAAAATCTCTATTCTTTTTTAAGTTTATTTTTCTGCCTTCAGGATAAATATATACCAAGTGCGAATCGCTTAACAGCACTAAATCTAGCCCTTCTATGGACATATCGTAGTTTAGTAGATTTAGCTTGGCATTTATTCCTTTATCGGGTTTTGAGCTGAATTGTAATACATCGTAATCAATTTTTTTGGATTTGGCTAAAACGTAGTTGTAAAGCTTCTCTTTAACTTGAATATCACCACTCTCGAAGTTGTAGCTCACATAACCGAAGTTTGAGAGTTCTAAAAATACTACCCTAGCATTAGAAACAGAAATACGCATGAGCTCTGCGGCCTCCTTCACATTAAATTCATCTCTACCTAACTCCTGTGCTACTCTTTTTACTTTCAATAGCGGATGAACATCGTCTATTCTATATAAATCATCGTATCTACTCTCTTTAAAAAACTCCAAAGATTCAAATAACCCATCGCGAATTGTACTTCCAAAAAGGGCTTCCATAGTAATAATAGGGTCATCAATTTTCCAATACATTACCTCAAATCGCATATCTACCATGTGGAAAGTATTGATGTATGGCGCTTTTGTAATGTCTTCTCCTGTTCTTGTAAGTGATAGCAATCTTTCTTTTCTTAGAAACTGAAACTTAACACCCGGATGATAAATAGAGTCTTGTTCAAGATACATTACAATTTCAGCTCGCTGCGCTGTAATTCTGTCTTCACGTATTGCAAAGTTTTGGGTTTTTACCCTCATAAAGGGCATATCATCTTTGTAGAAAATAAGTTCGACTTTTTCTTCAGCGGTACCCTTTCCTAAAAATTTAGACCCTTGCTGAGAGAATCCACCATCAAAGTCAACATTAGGATCTAAGTTTTTAATTTTCAATCGTTTATTAAAGGAGGTAAACCTTGGATATCTTGCTGTTTCTTCGGTAACGTTTGCCAATACCTTTTCTTCAAATGAACCTTTTAACGTAGCATCACCAAAATATTGGGGATTGTGAAAAAGAACTGTATCCACGGAATAATAAGGATGGCGCATATCAATTTTATATTTATCAAATAGCGCATAAACTTCATTGGCATCAAAACCGGCACGTCTGTAATCTACTTTTCCTCTATTTCCCACCCAAAGGTCTTTCATGGGGTAGTATTTTCCTGAAGTTTCGTGAATAATTGCTGAATCTTGTTTTGCTAAACAGTATAAATTGAGCGAAGGCCAATAAATAACCGGCTCGTCATTTTCTCTGCTTATAATAAAGTCGGGATTATCTGCCTTCCAAATAGCTGTGCCTGTTTTATAAAGTGCGTTAGATTCAAATAGGTTGCTACAGAACTTTAAAAACTCAACATATAACCTTTTATTTCTCCCATCAATTAATGGATCAACAGATTCATGAAATTTTACAAATTGAGAGTAGGGTTTGCCCGAGTATTTGTACCGCATAATAGTATTGAGGTAATTGTAAAACTCAGGAAAAGGAAGCATACGTTTATCATTCATTTTATTGCATACTTCGTACACTTTTGCACGTTCCTCATCTATAAAAAAGCCTCCAAACCAAACATCCTCAAACTCTTTCATAAACTTTCGAGCTTCGGGCTTTTTGGTGCTTCTGAAATAGTCTTCCATTTCTTTAAAAAACCCGGTTGAATCTTCAGGAAAAACTTCGGGTCTTTGGGCAAATGAAGAGAAGCCTAATAGAAGAAAAGTAAAAAGAAAGACGAACTTAAAAATCTTCATTTTGTGTAGCGGAGAAGCCCCCAATCATCTTTGTGCTCTGTGCGTTTTAGGGTAAGATTTTCATTAAAAGCAATTCCGTTTATTTCTGAAACATCCTCTAAGAAAAAGCCGCTAAGCAACAACTCACCTCCGTTTTTTAAATAACTTGAATAAGTAGTTAGTTCTTTTTTGATAACGTTTTTATTAATGTTGGCGATTACAACATCGTATTGGAACAAAGGAACATCAGAAATTGTGCCTTCAATCCATTCTATGTTTTGTACCTTATTTAGTTTGGCATTTGAAATGGCATTTTTATAAGCCCAATGGTCGTTATCTACCCCAACCACTTTTGATGCATTTTCCATTTTGGCATAAATGGCTAAAATTCCTGTGCCACAGCCAACATCTAAAACATGTAAACCATTAAAACTCATGGTTAACATGGTATTGAGCATTAAAAAAGTTGTTGCATGATGCCCTGTTCCAAAAGACATTTGAGGTGTAATAATAATTTCCTTATTAAATTTTGGATTCGGAGGATGAAAATTTGCTCTTACCAAAAGTTCCTCCCCAACCTCAACAGGGTTAAAATTAGATTCCCAAACAGAATTCCAATTTTCTTCGGGTAACTCTTCTTGTACTACCGGAGTTAATATGTTCATCTTTTTTAAAACCTCCATTGTTAATGCCTCATTGTAAGCATCTTTTTGAATGTAAGCCTTAATTTCGTTGTATTCTTGCTCAAATGAATCGAACCCTAAATCATATAATTCCGCAATAAGTATGTCTTGTTGATTGTGCGGAACCGGAATTTTCAAGTACAGATATTGCATTAAAATGATTTAATGATAGCTAAAAAGTCTTCAGGATTTAAAGACGCTCCACCAACAAGTGCACCGTCTATATCAGCCTCAGAAAATAATTCTTTAGCATTATTGGGTTTTACGCTTCCGCCATATAAGATTGAAATTTCATCAGCATTTTCGCCTATGTAGTTGTTCAACACTTTTCTAATTTCATGATGAATTTCTTGTGCTTGCTGCGGAGAAGCAGTTTCTCCTGTACCAATTGCCCAAATAGGTTCGTAAGCAATAATTAATTGACTTATTTGAGCTTGGCTTAGCTCCCCAAAAACCTCATCTAACTGTTGTTTCACATAAGCTACATGGCTATTTTCTTTTCTTACAGATAATGGCTCGCCACAACAAAAAATTGGGATAAGCTTATTTTCAAGTGCCTGCTTTATTTTTTCTGCAAGTTGTGTAGCGCTTTCGTTAAAATATTCTCTTCTTTCTGAGTGACCTAAAATTACATAACTCGCCCCAACACTTTTTAAAATTCCTGCTGATATTTCACCTGTGTAAGCTCCCGATGAATGTACACTGCAGTTTTGCCCTCCTACACCAATATTAAAATCGTAAAAAACATCTGCTAAATCTTGTAGGTGAACTGCCGGTGGACAAACGATTACATCAACATCTTCGGGAAATGAGGACTTGTGTTTTATAAAGTTTAGCGCAAATTGTGATGCCTCATCAGCATCTAAATTCATTTTCCAGTTTCCTGCAACAATATTCTTTCGCATTCAAAGTAGTTTTGGTTAAAATCAAATATATAAAAACCACTTTGAGAGCAAACAAAAAGTTTACTTAGTTTAAATTTAACTGTTCGGGAAGATCGTTATGGTGCCACTTTTTTACTACTGTACCTTTTTCAAGATACACCAAACCTGGGTTTGAACGAATGATTGTTTTTAACATGGTACCATCAGCAGTAAAATAAGGATACATTACTTGGTGCTTATGTCTAAAATCGTTGGTTTCATCATAACCTGTGGCTGTTGCCCCTATAACTGTTATTCCTTGGTTTTGTGCTTGCTGCATTAACTCATTTAATTGAGCTTGCGCCTTTTCGTCAGATTTGCTTAAATCATACGCCACTATTAAAATCAACTTTTCTGCTCCTAAAATATCATAGGTTAAATCATCTCCATCTTCATTAAAGAAGTTGAAATCGTGTACAGGAGGTTCATAACCTTCTTCAATTGTAATTGGGTCTGATGTTTCGGTAATTTCCCAACTTTCATCTTCCCAAGCTCCTGTTTCTATATATTCCTTATCGCTCATTTCTTTTGTAGCTCCTGTAGATTTATTTGTAAGGGTGTACAAATAACCAAACTTTGGACAAGGTATTCCGAGCTCCTCACAAGACATCATTCCTTGTTCAATGTTTTTTCCTTCGGCATATGGCCTAAAATCTCTTACCGGAAGATGCTCAACACAATAATAGGAATAGCCAAAAGAAAGCACTGTGGCAACTCCTGCCATAATCCAATCTTTTTGAGGAACCGATAAAAAGTGCTTAACAACATATATTAATGCAAATGTGATTGCAGAGAATAAAATTGGAAAACTCCAAGAAATAACCCCCACAGAAAACAAAATGATAAATAGCAATGAAAAGGAGAAATAAACCATATCGTCACGTTTATCATTCTCTCTCATATGCCCTTTTCTAATGAATATAATGGCAATAAAAAAGAATAGGATTATATCTTTGGTAAAGCTTTGCCAAGGTGTAAATTTTAAGGCATCACCAAAGCAACCACAATCGGTAACCTTATTGAAATAAGCAGAATAAAAAGTTAAAAATGTAAAGAAGATAATCATTAACAGTAGCGACCACGAAACCAATTTTATCTTGGACCCAACTAAAACGGCTACCCCTAAAACTATTTCAACCACACAAATTAAAATAGCAAGCTGTAGGGCCAAGGGTTCTAAAAATGGAATATTCAATACATCTGCAGCGAAATATTCTTCTAGCTTATATGAAAAACCTATTGGGTCATTGGCTTTTATTAACCCCGAAACAATAAATAATGAACCTACTAAAACACGAGAGATAAATTCTAAAACTCTTATCATCTTTAAAAAATTTGGGTGAAACTAATTGTGTGTAAACTGCCTACAATTCAATTTAACAATCTTTTAACCTTGCCCCTCTTCAAGTTGAATTAAAGCAAAAACGGAGTAATTCAAAATATCTAAATAGTTTGAATCTACCCCCTCAGAAACCTCAGTTTTACCAAGATTGTTCTCAATTTGTTTTATTCTTAAAAGCTTAACTAAAATTAAGTCTGTAAAAGAACTTACCCTCATATCGCGCCAAGCTTCTCCGTAATCGTGATTTTTGGCAAGCATCAACTCTTTAGCAACATTAAATTTTTCTAAAAACAACTTTAAGGCTTCATCTTTATTTAAGTCGGGTTCTGACGCGAACCCTTTTTCTAGTTGAATTAAAGCCATTATGCAGTAATTTATCATTCCCACAAACTCTGGCTCAATACCTTCTCCTACTTTACTTTCACCAACAGTTTCTAAAGTTTTTATGCGATTGGCCTTAATAAAAATTTGATCGGTTAAAGATGAGGGGCGCAGCACTCTCCATGATGGACCATAGTCTCCCATTTTCTTTAGGAAGATATCTTTGCAGCGCTCAATAATTTTGTCGTATTGATTTTTAGTTTTTTCCATGAATAAGGTGCACACTTCAATTGAAAGCCGAAAGTATAGTATTAATTGTAAAGGTCAACTCATCAGTTTTGAACAACCCAAAGTTATGGGGATTTTAAACTTAACCCCCGATTCGTTTTTTGACGGTGGAAAACTAAAAACAGATGATGAGTTATTAAAGCAAGCTGCTCAATTTTTAACAGATGGTGCTACATTTCTTGACATAGGTGGAGTTAGCACCAAACCGGGAGCCGCTGAATTAAATGAAGAAGAAGAATTAAAAAGGGTAATACCTGCTATTGAGAAAATCATAAAGGAGTTTCCGGAGGCATTAGTTTCTATTGATACCTTCAGGGCCGAGGTAGCTAAACAAGCCATAAACTCCGGGGCATGTTTAATTAATGATATTTCGGGAGGTGAGTTTGATGAGTTGATGTTTGCTACAGTACGCGAATTACAAGCGCCTTACATTTTAATGCATATTCAAGGTACACCGCAAACTATGCAACTTAACCCAACTTATAAAGATGTTGTGGGTGAAGTTATTTTGAAGCTATCTCAAAAAGTGGAAAAACTTAGATACTTAGGCATAAATGACCTTATTATAGATCCGGGATTTGGATTTGGTAAAACAGTAGAACACAATTATGAGTTGCTTAAAAATTTAAGGGAATTTCAATTTTTAAATACCCCTGTTTTAGTAGGCATTTCAAGAAAATCTATGATTAATAAAGTATTAAATACCAAACCCGAAAATGCCCTAAACGGAACAACGGTTGTAAATACGCTTGCTCTATTAAACGGGGCAAGTATTCTTAGGGTGCATGATGTTAAAGAAGCAATTGAGGCGGTAAAAATTGTTGCCCAATACCAAAAGGTTTAATATTGCGGAATGGCAGATTTTATCTCATTAAGGTGGTTAGATTTTCTTGATATCCTGCTAGTTGCCTTTTTAATCTTTCAGTTATATAAGATTGTAAAAGGTACAGTTGCCATTAGAATCTTCTTAGGCATTTTTGCCATTTATCTCTTTTGGAAGGTGGTAGAAGCCCTCAAAATGGAGCTGCTCACCGAAATTTTGGGACAATTTATTGGTGTTGGGGTAATTGCATTGATAATTGTTTTTCAACAAGAATTACGCAGGTTTTTATTGTTGATTGGCACCCCCGGTTTTTTACAAGAAAATGAAACTGCCAAAAAGCTATTTTCTTGGTTTAAAAAGAATGATGATGACTTTGATCTTGATTACCGCACAATTTCAAAAGCCTTAAAATCTTTATCAAAAGCTAAAACAGGTGTTTTAATTGTAATTGAAAAATCTAGTAACCTCGATTATTTAGCAGATTCGGGTATTGAGATTGATGCTAAAATATCAAAGGATATTATTGAAAACATTTTCTTTAAAAATACACCAATGCACGATGGAGCCATGCTAATAGTAAACAACAGAATTAAGGCTGCAAGGTGTATTTTACCAATATCAGAACAAGAGTTAGAAGGCAATTACGGAATGCGCCACAGGGCTGCATTAGGCATTTCTGAAAACTCTGACTGCTTGGCGGTAATAGTTTCTGAAGAAACCGGTGAAATTAGCTTTGCCTCTAACGGAAAACTGATTGAAGGTATAAACCAAGAAAATTTAGAACAAAAGTTTAGAAGCTTTTTGTATTAACCCCTTGAATTTATCAATTTGATTTTGAGCAAAAAAAACAGCCCGAAGGCTGCCTTTTATTTTATTGAACTGCTTTTTGTGCCTCTTGGAACTTTTTGATTATTTCCTCATCTGTTAAGCCAAGAGTTTCAATTGATGCTTTTGCATCATCTGCAAAACCATGGTCAGGGTGCTCATTAATTACCTTTTGGTAATAAGTTTGGGCTTTACCATAGTTGCTTAAGTGCTCATCATAAACAAAGCCTACTAAATACAAACTTTCTACCCTTTTGGCATAATTAGGAAAGTGGTTGTAAATACGCTCAAAAAATCCTGCAGCTTGCTCATATTCTTTTAAACCAATTGAAACTTCGCCTGCTTTAAACAAATAATCGGCGCTTATGGAGTCTTGTGGATTATTATCTGCATAAGATTTATAAAACTCCACTACTCTTTTAGCAAGGTTTTCATCAAACTGAGTTCTCATTTTTTTGGTGAGCTCCTCTTCCATTTTGATAATTTCAACTTGCAATTCTTCTTTATTGCTTACAGCTTTTTCTTCTTTTTTAGGTTCTTCAGTTTTTTGCTCCGTTCCACAAGCAATTAAACCTAAAATCATTAATGCTCCAAATATCTTCTTCATTTTATATTCTATTTAAAAAGGATTGCAAAATTAAGGTTGCACTCATTTTATCCACCAAACTTTTGTCTTTTCTTTTATTTTTTGGTATTCCTAGCGATGCAATGGTTTGACTAGCCATTTTTGAGGTAAGTCTTTCATCCTCCCTCTCTACAGGTATTTGAGGAAATTGCTTTTTAAATTTCCGAATAAAACCTACAATTTCCGTCTCTACTTTAGAAGCTTCTCCGCTCATTCTAAATGGAGCCCCTACAACCAAGATTTCAACTTCATTTTCTTGAATATAGTTTGCTAAATATTCTAAAAGTTTTTCTGGATGCACCGTATCTAATGGATTTGCTGTAATTTTTAAATTATCGGTAACAGCAATTCCACAGCGTTTGGTGCCGTAATCTATGGCTAAAATGCGAGACATGGCGCAAAGCAAATAATTTAATTTCAATTTTACCTTTGCCCAAAAGGAAAAACTAAATGAGAGAAATAATAGAAGTAGCTTGGGAGAACAGAGAATTATTAAAGGATAAAGCAACCCAAAATACTATTAGAGAGGTAATTAATCAAATTGATTTAGGTCAATTGAGATGTGCGGAACCAAATGAAAGCGGTTGGCAAGTAAACGAATGGGTAAAAAAGGCTGTGGTGTTATACTTCCCTATTCAACAAATGGAAACTATTGAAGTTGGTCCATTTGAGTTTCATGATAAAATACCTTTAAAGAAAGACTACAAAGCCAAAGGCGTACGCGTTGTTCCACATGCTATTGCCCGCCATGGAGCTTTTGTAGCTAAAGATGTAATCATGATGCCTTCTTATGTAAATATTGGAGCTTATGTAGATTCAGGAACAATGGTAGATACATGGGCTACTGTTGGTTCTTGTGCTCAAATTGGCAAAAATGTTCACTTAAGTGGAGGCGTTGGCATAGGTGGGGTTTTAGAGCCGTTGCAAGCAGCACCTGTAATTATAGAAGATAACTGCTTTATTGGTTCACGTTGCATAGTGGTTGAAGGTATTCGGGTTGAAAAAGAGGCCGTACTTGGTGCAAATGTGGTGCTTACAGCTTCAACTAAAATTATTGATGTAACCGCTGAAGAACCTAAAGAAATAAAAGGTTATGTTCCATCAAGATCGGTAGTTATTCCCGGAACCTTGCCTAAAAAATTTCCAGCAGGTGAATATGGTGTGCCTTGTGCTTTAATTATTGGAAAACGAAAAGAAAGTACAGATAAAAAGACTTCTTTAAACGATGCGTTAAGGAGTTATGGGGTGAGTGTGTGAGAAAGGATAATGGACAATAGAGGATGGATGATGGACTTTTCTTTATTTTTAATAACTCAAGCTAAAAACCAAAAACCAAAAACCAAAAACCAAAAACTAAAAACTAAAAGCTAAAAGCTAAAAACCAATCAAAAAAATTCTACTCATACAAACTGCCTTTATAGGCGATGTAGTGCTTGCAACAGCTTTAGTTGAGAAGTTAGGAAAGTTTTATCCTGAAGCCAAGTTAGACTTTTTAGTAAGAAAGGGAAATGAAAATCTTTTAGATAATAACCCGCACTTAAATCAAGTTTTAGTTTGGGACAAAAAGGAAAGCAAATACGCAAATCTTTTTAGATTATTAAAAGCCATAAGGGCAAACAAGTATGATCTTGTAATAAACCTTCAGCGTTTTGCTTCTACAGGATTTTTGGCAGGGTTTTCAGGAGCGAAAGCAATTCTTGGTTTTAAGAAAAACCCTTTTTCTTTCCTTTTTTCAAAATCATTTAAGCACGAAATAGAAAACGGTAAACACGAAGTTGAAAGAAACCTAAAACTTATTGAACACCTTACCGATTCCAACTTTGAGAAGCCTAAGTTGTATCCATCAGCAGCAGATTTTAAGGAGGTTAAGGAATATTCCTCACAACCTTATTTGACCCTATCACCTGCCTCTGTTTGGTTTACGAAGGCATTACCAAAAGAAAAATGGGTGGAATTAATTGGGCTAAAAAAAGATTTCGCAATTTATGTTCTAGGTGGACCTTCAGATAAAGCTTTTTTAGACAAGATCGCTGAGACTTCAAATCATCCAAACCTTATAAATATGGCCGGAAAACTAAGCTTTCTGCAAAGTGCAGCGCTTATGAAAGGAGCAACTATGAATTACGTAAACGATTCGGCACCATTACATTTTGCCTCTGCTGTAGATGCTCCAACAACAGCTTTTTTCTGCTCAACAACTCCTAAGTTTGGTTTTGGTCCTTTGGCCACAATTAGTAATATTGTTGAAACACAAGAAACATTAACCTGCAAACCTTGCGGATTACATGGTAAAAATACTTGCCCACTTAAAAATTTCAATTGCGGAAAAACAATTTCAATAAATGACATTTAGCATATTTTGATGTCAATTTTATTTTGTAATTCGTACCAAGGCAATACATTTTGTTTCAAGTATAAATGATAATATTTTAGAAATAACCACCCGGGGTTTTGATGAAAGTATTGAAGATGTAAAAAACTATGGTTTTTCCATTCTTGAAGAGGCTATGCAAGGAGAAAAATCTAAAATTTTAGTTGACGAAAGAGAGTTAGAATACCGCATGGGAATGACAGAAACCTATGACCTAGCAAAATTAGCAGGTAGTGTTACCCCAACCAATGTTAAAGTGGCCATTGTTTCGCAACCTAAATTCAAAGCATCAATTGAATTTTATGAGCAAATAGCCAACTTAAGGGGCTTTAAGATTAAGGCTTTTTTCGATAAAGATTCTGCAATTTCTTGGTTGAACAGCAACTAATTTCTCCATTGCAAAAACAAATATCCATCCCAAATAAAAGCTA
>JAAZVO010000318.1 GCA_018623405.1 Crocinitomicaceae bacterium | reverse complement strand
TTTCATCCCTAACCCCTTTTTTAGGATTTGCTCAAGAAACCTCAGAAAAACAAAACCCACCAAAAATGAAGATAGAAATATGGAGTGATGTGATGTGCCCTTTCTGCTACATCGGAAAACGAAAAATTGAAAAAGCAATTGATCAATTTCCTCAAAAAAGTCAAGTAGAAATTGAGTGGAAAAGCTTTCAGCTCAATCCCAATATGGAAACCGACACTTCGAAAAATGTAATTGAATACTTGGCTGAAGTGAAAGGTATTCCATTAGAGCAAGCCAAAGCCATGAACAATCATGTTACCCAAATGGCGGCGGGCATGGGATTAACTTATAACATGAATGAAGCTGTGGTGGCCAACTCTTTCAATGCGCATCGTTTTACGCATTTTGCCAAAACTAAAGGCAAACAATTGGAAGCAGAAGAAGCTCTTTTTAAAGCCTATTTTACTGATGGGTTAAATACTGATGACCTGAACACCTTAGCTGAATTAAGTCAATCGATTGGCATTCCAAAGAAGGAAACATTAAACATGTTAAACTCAAACCAATTTGCTGATGAAGTAAATCAGGATATTTTAGAATCACGGCAACTAGGAGTTCAAGGAGTTCCGTTTTTTGTGTTTGATAGAAAATATGCCATTTCAGGAGCGCAAGAAGATCAAGTGTTTACGAACACCCTAGCCAAAGCTTTTGAAGAATGGCAAACTGCACAAGAAAAACCAAAACTGAAGGTGGTTGAAGGCGAAAGCTGTAAACCCGATGGCAATTGCGACTAACCCATGCGTGGAATCAAAAAAGAACATTTACCTCAAAAAATTTGTCCAGTTTGTAACAGACCTTTCACTTGGCGAAAAAAGTGGGAAAAGGATTGGGAAAATATAATTTACTGCTCAGAAAAATGCAAACGAAATAAAGCTAATGTCTTAAAATGAAAGCCGTCTATTGGTTTCGTAACGATTTAAGAATTCACGATAATGAGGCGCTCGTTAAAGCTTCAAAAGCATTCGAATTAACCTGTATTTATGTGATTGATGAGGATTGGTTTAAGGAAGGTGCATTTGGCTTTTCGCGAATAGGAGAGCATAAATACCAATTCCTCAAAGAAGGATTGGAGGAGCTTCAACGAAAAATAAAAGTATTAGGAAGTCATCTTATCATCAAAGTAGGAAATCCGGTTAAAGAAGTGACAAACCTTTGCCAACAAGTAAACGCCACTCACTTGTATTACCACAAGCAAATGGGCTTTTACGAATCAGAGGAAGAAAAAGCATTAAAAGAAAACCTGCCCCACTTAACGCATAAAAAATACTTTGGGCAAACTTTATTTCATGTAAATGATATTCCTTATGAGTGGAATAAAATCCCTAAAGTATTTACCGGGTTCAGAAAACAGGTAGAGAAAAAAGCAACGGTAAGAACTGTTTTTCCAACACTAGAAAAACTACCTTCCTCGCCTATAAATGATGAAAGTGAAGTTCCAAGTTTTAATAAAATCAATCAAACAAATACTGATTCTGAGCTAGTTCCAATGGCTATCGGAAGAAGTGAAGAACATAATTGTGGCGGCCTCTCCTTCAAAGGCGGAGAACAAGCCGGCCTTGATAGATTGCAACATTATTTTGGGGAAACGGAGCAGCTCAAAACCTACAAGTTCACCCGAAATGGGCTACTCGGAATGGATTATTCATCCAAATTCTCCCCTTGGTTGGCTTGGGGTTTTCTTTCACCAAGAACCATCTATTGGGAGGTCCAAAAATTTGAAAAGGAGGTAAAGAAAAATGTCTCCACCTATTGGCTCATCTTCGAATTAATTTGGCGCGACTTTTTTGCGTTTACCGTACAAATGCATGGAAAAAAGCCATTCATCAAAGGTGGAATTAAACAGATTAAAGCTGATTGGGAGTTTCATGAAGACCGATTTTGGAAATGGGCAAATGGCGAAACAGGAGTTCCATTTGTTGATGCCAACATGAAAGAACTGAACGCCAGCGGATTTATGAGCAACAGAGGCCGGCAAAATGTAGCTAGTTTTTTAGCGCAAGACCTCAACATTGATTGGCGCGCAGGCGCTGCCTATTTTGAACATCAATTAATTGATTATGACGTTTGCTCCAATTGGGGAAATTGGAATTATGTTTCAGGAGTAGGGAACGACCCACGTGACCGTTGGTTTAACGTGATCTCGCAAGCCCAACGCTACGATGAAAAAGCCGAGTATATCAAAACATGGTTGCCACAATTACAAAGCCTTTCACCCAACCATGCTATTATGCCTTGGACAGCCACCTCGGCGGAGCTTCAATTTGCTGATCTAAGTTTAGGAGGAAATTATCCTCATCCTATTGTGATAAAAAAGCAGTGGAAGCTTGATTAATAAGGGTTTTGCTTTTTTCTCCCTAACTCATCAAAATGAGCTCTTTTAATCTCTTTATCTTTCATTAAATCAACCGCAAAATAGTTGCTAGCAGATGGCTCTGCAACGGCAAAATAGTTTACCGGCTCTCTGTTAGTATATTCAGTTTCTATTTTATCTAAAACAACCTGAGGAACTTCATTTTCAGCAATTATTGAATAGTTAGCAATTAAAAAAAGGTCTTCTCTAGCTGCATTTACCAAAGCTTGATGCTTCCCATCTTCTGATGAATAACTAATCATTTTTATAGATTTGGATACCGGAGCAACACCCACGACTTCAATCTTTTCATATTGCTGAGGTGGTTTATTCATAAGGTAAGTTTCATACTTTTTGAGTTTGTCAACATCCTCAACTTCAGTGTAATACTGTGCTATTGCACAATTAGCAATTAAAATAAAAAGTATTAGTAAGTTTTGTGTTTTCATAATGATTTGATTTCCTTATTAAATAATAAAAATCAACACATTACCAAAATCAATAAATTTTACCAACCAATTTAAAATAATCTTTTAGTGTTTTAATTGCCGCCTTTTTTTGAGGTGTATTAAAAATAGAAACGCCTTTATGTTTAAGCTCATGGTTTGCAGTTAAATGGCTATACAACTCACCGGCAAACCTGAAATTTGCCTCGCTATTAAATTCCTGAAGTG
>JAAZVO010000317.1 GCA_018623405.1 Crocinitomicaceae bacterium | reverse complement strand
TCGAAACCTATGTAACGGACTACTAGTTCATAAGAACCTGAAGATATTCGATCTAATTTAAACCTTCCACTAGGATCCGTAACTGTTGCAGCGACCCTATTATTCTCTAAAGTTAAGAGTTCAAGTGTAACTCCAATTAGCGGACTGTTATCTTCCTTTGATTGTACGGTTCCCTCAATATTTGAAAGGCTTTCTTGCGCAAAATTATATGAAGTTCCCAAAAAAAGAATAAAGCCGATAAGTAAACAAGATCTGATCATTTAGATTCAGTGGGTGAAAATGGATAAATGTGTAATCGAATCAAAGTAGAAAAACAAATCTTCTATTCCATATACTTTATATAATTTAACCAAAGATACTACCGCTATGTCACCCCATCAGATTCTAGCCTTTCTGATTAGCCGATTTAAAGCGTCGAGAGGATGACGATGTACTATGTTTTGTTTTTCGACCTGAAACCCGCTCTCTCCACATTTTAAAAGAACTTTTTTTCATTTCTGATCGCATGATTTTACGAACTTGGGCTTCTTTGATTCCAAATTGAAATTCAATGGCTTCAAAAGGAGTACGATCCTCCCATGCCATTTCTACTATACGGTCTATTTCAGCTTGAGTAAATTCTTCTTGTTTATTCATTGTGCTAAATTGGTTAATCATGCCTTCTTCAGTAGACGCAGATGTAACTCTATAGATTAAAGATCGATAAACAATTTTTATTAAAGGTTAAACACAGCTACAACTAGCGCGAACCATATAATTGTTATGTGAACATCATATATGTAGATATAACTCATTTATTCTGAAGACGATTCCATGATACCGTTATCTAGTACTCAAATAAAGTTGATAAGTATTACTAGTCTACAGAGTAAATGCTCATATAGTGTAGTTAAATAAAAATTGTGTTTAGCTTTGATATTTAATTTTTAACAACTGTGCAAAAAAAGCCACTCTAATGTACTTTAGGTGGCTTTCTTAATTTAAAATGAAAAGCGATGATGCAACTTTTCAATTATATATGGGCCCTGAGGGACTTGAACTACCCTATTTAAAGTAACTTAGACGTATATTTTAGTCAAATATTTTATAAAATATCATCTTCTCGGGAAGTAATACTTCCCGAACTTTATTAAATATTTTACCACATTATTTAGACAGTTAATCTAACTCACCCTATCATTTTTATATCAATAATTACTCTTTGATAGGTTATTCTTTCGATACCTATGATTTTACTCTATCAACCACCCAAAAACCTCTTCTTCATTCCTCTCTAAATCTCATCATCCAGATTCTATTTTGATAGACTTAGGTTTCTTGTAACCAGGAAAAATATTTTTAGGTAAAATCTCGCCAGACCCGTTTTCATATCGAGGTCAATTTTTTCTCCCATAGGAAAATGATAGATTAATCTATTCTACACATTCAGTAGAATTTTCTTTTCAGTTTATTCTGTGAAATAACACATTATGTCTGTCATCAGCAACTACTGGTCTTAAGTTTAAAAATCCAATTGCAAAAAAGATAAAAAAACGTAATGAGAATACTTCGGATTTTGCCCATTCTGTAGCTAATTTTTTATTGGTTCCATTTTAGTTAAGTTTATATTTTTCTCTGTATTCTGTTGGACTTATACCTTCTTTCTTTTTGAATAGTCTCGAAAAATAGGGTGGATATTCAAATCCTAATTCATAAGCCGCTTCAGAAATTGTTTTATTGGGTTGTAATAGTATATTTTTTGCTTTATCTATAAGAAATAAGTGTAAATGTTCGGTTGTATTTTTACCTGTTTCTTTTTTTAAATTATCACTTAAATAACGTTGCGAAACAGACAATTCATTTGCTATCTGCTCTATGTTCGGAATGCCATTTTCTTGTAGTTTCTCCGATTCAAAATATGAGTGCAAATAATGATTAAACTGTTCTAATAAATTATATGATAATTCTTTTCGATTTAAAAACTGCCTTTCATAAAAACGGTTTGCGTACTTAAGCAAGGTGTCCAATTGAGAAATGATGATGTCTTTACTGAACTCGTCTTGGTTGTTTTGATATTCAATTTCAATATTTTCTACAATGGACTCTATTTGTCTTTCTTCTTTAGGTGAAAGGTGCAATGCTTCATTTACAGAATATGAGAAGAAACCATATTTTTTTATTGGTTGTGCTAATGCAGTTCCTTTCAGAAAATCTTCGTGAAAGTTTATTGAAAACCCCTTTTGTTCAAAAATCACCCTGTTGTTCCATTGCAAGACTTGTCTTGGTGAAATAAAAAATAATGCACCATTGGTAAAATCGTATTGGGTGCGACCGTAGGTAAAATTACCTTTTAAAACCTTCTTAAAACTTATGGAATAACAATCGTTTGTGATTGGTGGCGAACTTTCTCTTGGACAAGGTAGGTAACCATAGCCTTTCGAGTTAAACACGCTAAACATTGGATGCTCTGGACTAGGCAACTCCAAGTACTCCAAATAGGATGATAATGTTTTAAAGTGCTTCATTTTATAAATTTAAATATTCCATTTTACTCCTGTCTCTTTTTCTGAAACCTCCCAAAGCCGTTTTGCTATTGCTTTATCTTTTGCGTGAGGTTCTAATTTGTGTGCTCCAACTGGACCAACCCAATTGCTTCCTCCTGTTGGTCCATAAAAACCGCTTTGGTCTAAATTTGGTTCTGTTGCACACATTAATTGCGGATACGCACCTTTCTCGGCAGATTGTGTTAGTGGGGATAATTTCATCAGATTAAAGATAAATTTCATCATAAAACTACCACTTGTATTTATCAAGTTGGTTCTCGAAGAACCAGGATGGCACGCATAGGCTTTAACATCTGTTTTTCCTGCTTCTTTCAATCTGTCTTGTAATTCGTACATTGACATTATTTGTGCAAGTTTACTTTGACTGTAAGCATTATTAGGTGTGTAGTCTTTATCCCAATTCAAGTCATCAAATTTTATCGTTTTGATGCCCATATCATAACCCATACTTCCTACCGTTACAATTCGTCCTTTGGATTTTTCTATAAGTGGGAACAATAGGGCTTGTAAAGTCCAATTTCCAT
>JAAZVO010000072.1 GCA_018623405.1 Crocinitomicaceae bacterium | reverse complement strand
TAACTGTTCAAAGTCTTCAGAAACGCCATCCTTTTCAATCTTGTAGTCTCCTGAAACTACCCAAACCTCTCCTTTGTATTCTACCCTAATTTGTGCAGAGCCAATAATGTGGCCTGCAGGATGAAAAGAAACTTTTACCCCATTTATTGTGAGTGGTTCGCCATATTTAATGGTCGCTAAATTGATTTCATCCCCTAAACGATGTTTCAAAATATTTTTTGAGGTCTCAACCGCAATGTATTGTTGGTTTCCCCAACGGGCATGGTCTGAATGAGCATGTGTAATTAGGGCTTTTTTTACTGGTTTCCAAGGATCGATGTAAAAATCTCCGGCCTTGCAATAAATACCTTTACTTGTAAATTTTAACACTACAATTAAACCCCAATGATAAGTATAGGTTTAATATTCCGGGTAAAGCAAGTACTTTTTTCTTGTTGCACGAAACTCAGATAGTTCAGGCTCCCATGAATCTCGAATAGCTTGCATATTTTTTCCTTCTAATAATTGATTTCTTAATTGGTCTGTTCCGGCAAGCAAATCAATAAACTTATTTTTTAGGAAAAACTCTTCGCCTAAATCAAGGTCTTTGTAGGCCTCCATCAAATAATTTAGCGTAAAAAATGTTGGAAACGATTGCTTAATGTCAAAGTTTTCCAAGCTCTTACCTCTGCAAAACTCACCTTCTAATTTTGGGGCGCTAGCTCCTTCTGTGGGTTCAGGTGTAAAAGTGTAGTCTCCGCTCATTCTTGGGTGCCCATAAATTTGAAATGGTAGGTTTGTTCCCCTACCTACACTTACTACTGTTCCTTCAAAAAAGCATAAACTTGGGTATAAATAAACCGAAGTCATGTTAGGTAAATTTGGAGAAGTCTTAACAGGTAATTGATACAAATAATTATGTTGATAGCCTTTTAAAGGAACTACAGTTAAATTACATTTTAAATCGTTGTAAAGCCAGCCCTCTTCATTTACCATTTTTGCAAACTCGCCAATGGTTAAACCATAAACCACCGGAATTTTTGCCACCCCTACAAAAGATTTAAAATCTTCTTTCAATACGGGGCCATCTACATAAAACCCATTTGGATTAGGGCGATCTAAAACATATAAAGGAATACCTGCCTCAGCGCAAGCTTCCATGGCATAATAAAGTGTTGAGATATAAGTGTAAAACCTAACACCAACATCTTGTAAATCAAAAACAATAGCATCAATTTCTAAAAGGTCTGAAAGTTTTGGCTTTTTATTTTGTCCGTAAAGTGATATTAATGGCAATCCGGTTTTTGTGTCTTTTTTGGAAGAAACCAATTCGCCTGCATCGTATTTCCCCCTAAAACCGTGTTCGGGAGAGAAAATTTTGGTAACATTTATTCCAGCTTTTAGCATAGAGTCAACCAAGTGTGTGGTATCAATTAAACTAGTATGGTTAGCAATAAGTCCTACTTTTTTAAATTGAAGGGCTTCCTTTAAAGTTGCCACCTGCTCGGCTCCGGTAATAATATCCTCATCGGTTACAATTTTTAGGTTTGCCGCCGGTGCCATTAAGAAATTCAAATTTTCAGGTATTGGCAGCTGACTGTTACCTTCGCAGGTAATTAATAAAAACCAAAGCAGTAATATTGGGGCTGATTTTATAGACATTCCAATTTTTGTATGAAAGTAGATTTTTTCATTGCTAAACGGCTTTTATCGAAACGGAATGTTTCAACAAGAGAAGGTGAAAACAGCACCCGCCCTATAATTTGGATTGCTATTGCGGGCATAGCACTAGGTGTAAGCATTATGCTTGCAAGTGTTGCCATTGTAACCGGGTTTCAATCTGAAATAAGGTCAAAGATTATTGGTTTCGGCTCGCATATTACCGTTTCAGCTTTTAACCCTTTAATTACAGATTACTCGAGACCAATTGGAAAATACCAAGATTTTGTTGAGCCTTTAAAAGCAAACCCTTCCGTTAGAACAGTACAAACCTTTGCCAATAAAGAAGGCATAATTAAAACCGATGAAGAATTACATGGCATTGTTGTAAAGGGCATTGATGAGTCTTTTGATTGGGATTTTTTTGAGAAAAACTTAACAGAAGGAAAGCCTTTTAAACTTCCACAAAATGAACCATCGGATAGTATCTTAATTTCAAAATCTATTGCAGATAAACTTAAGCTTAGCTTGAATGGTAAGGTTTTGGTTTACTTCATTCAGAATGAAAAAGCAAGGCCACGCAGGTTTTATGTTTCAGGAATTTATAACACTAGCCTCGAGAAAATAGACAACACCTTTGTAATTGCTGATATGAGACACATTCAAAAAATAAATGAATGGTCGCCAAATTTGGTTTCGGGGTTTGAAGTGGTATTGCATAATTATGAAGACCTTGAAAAACTTGATGATTTTATTTACAACTATATAGACCATAACCTAACCACCATAAAAATTACAGACCTAAACCGCGACCTTTTTAGTTGGCTTGAACTGCAAGACATAAACGTGATTATCATCATCATATTAATAATTCTGGTATCGGCCATAAATATGTCTTCAGCCTTATTGATAATGATTTTAGAAAAAACCGGTTTTATAGGGATTCTAAAATCTATGGGAGCTACTAATTGGACGATTAGAAAAGTGTTTTTAATTAATGCTGCCTATTTAATTGGAGTTGGTTTATTTTGGGGAAACATTGTTGGCATTGGGTTTTGTTTGCTTCAAGATAAGTTCAAGTTTGTAAAACTCCCCGAAGAATCTTATTACATACCTTATGTTCCGATAAACCTAGAGTGGGGTTATTTTTTAATGCTCAATATTGGCACTTTAATACTATGTACCATCATGCTTATTATTCCTTCGTATGTAGTAAGCTCAATTTCGCCGGTAAAAGCAATTAAATTCAGATAAATTTTTTGTAGGTACTAGGTATTGGTACATTTGCAAAAATTTCGAAATTGAAAATTTACAACAACATCCTAGAAACCATTGGCAATACACCATTGGTTAAAATCAACAAACTTACGGAAGGCGTAAAAGGAACAATTTTAGGAAAAATTGAAACCTTTAATCCCGGAAATTCAGTTAAAGACAGAATGGCGCTTCAAATGGTAGAAGATGCCGAAAAAGAAGGTTTAATTAAACCGGGTGGAACTATAATTGAAGGTACTTCAGGCAATACCGGAATGGGTTTGGCATTAGCTGCCATTGTTAAAGGTTACAAGGTTATTTTTACTGTTGCTGACAAGCAATCTCAAGAAAAAATTGACATTTTAAGGGCTGTTGGGGCAGAAGTTATTGTTTGCCCAACCAACGTAGAGCCTACCGATCCAAGATCTTACTACTCGGTAGCAAAAAGGTTAGCCGAAGAAATTCCAAATTCATGGTATGTAAACCAATACGATAACCCATCAAACACCAAAGGCCATTACCTTTCTACAGGGCCTGAAATTTGGGAACAGACTGAAGGTAAAATCACTCATTTTGTGGTAGGTGTTGGAACAGGTGGAACAATTTCAGGTGTTGGAAAATATTTAAAAGAGAAAAATCCAAATATCAAAATTTGGGGTATTGATACTTATGGTTCAGTATTTAAAAAATACCATGAAACTGGAGAGTTTGATGAAAATGAGATTTATCCATACGTAACAGAAGGCATTGGTGAGGATATTTTACCAAAAAATGTAGATTTTTCCGTTATAGACCATTTTGAGAAAGTAACTGACAAGGATGCAGCAGTTTATACAAGAGAACTTGCCACCAAAGAAGGTTTGTTTTTAGGAAACTCTGCGGGAGCTGCCATAAAAGGTTTGCTTCAATTAAAAGATGAATTAACTGATGATGATGTAGTTGTAATTCTATTTCACGACTCAGGCACAAGGTACGTTGGGAAAATTTTTAACGATGATTGGATGCGCGACCGTGGTTTCTTAGATAGAAAGCCAAATGCAATGGACCTAATTAAAGGTCATAAAAACTTACCCCTAATTTCTGTAGAAGCCGATGAGTTGGTAGAGCATGTTTCAAGAAAAATGTTGAAATATGATATTTCTCAAATTCCGGTAAAACAAGGTGAAAAATTTGTTGGTTCATTATCAGACACATTTCTATTTGCTGAAATGCTTAAAGACCCTAAATTGGGAAGTAAGTCTGTTGAAGAAATAATGCAGCCGCCATTTCCTATTGTTGAACCAAATGTCAAATTAGAGGAAATATCGCCACTTATTTCAAAAGAAAACACAGCGGTTTTGATGAAGGATTATGTAAATAATTACCACATCATCACCAAGTTTGATATTATCAGCACAATTAAATAAAGGCCTTTGGTTGACCAATTAAATAATCAGGTCAACTTAAAGAATACCCCAAAAAGGGTAATCTCTTTGGTTCCTTCTCTTACTGAATCTATATGCTATTTAGGTTTAGAAGAAAAAATTGCCGGCGTTACTAAGTTTTGTGTGCATCCAAAACATATCAAAAAACAAAAAACTATTGTTGGAGGAACAAAAAGCCTAAAGCTTGAACGCATAAAAGCCCTTAAACCTGATTTAATTATTGCAAATAAGGAGGAGAATAACAAAGAGGATATAGAATTATTATCTAAAAGCTTTCCTGTTTACGTTTCAGATATTAATTCAGTTAATGATTTATATAATTTTCATAAAGATTTAGGCAGCATATTCGGTATTGAAGCAAAAACAAAAAATCTTAATCAAGAAATAGAAAAGGAAATAAGTAAAGTAAAAAACATCTTTAAAGGTGAAAAGGTACTTTACTTAATTTGGGAATCGCCCTTAATGGGCGCTGCTTCAAAAACTTTTATCAATCATATTTTGAACTTTATTGGCCTAAAGAATGAACTATCAAGTTTAGAACGATACCCCACGGTTGAACATTCCAATTTAAATCCTGATTTAGTTTTTCTATCATCGGAGCCATTTCCTTTTATGGAAAAACATTTAGTTAAGTACAAAGGACTGTTTGAGAACGCAAAAGTTTTTTTGGTAGATGGCGAGGTTTTTTCTTGGTACGGAGCTAGACTGCTATATTTAGTAAAGGAAGTCCTAAGCATAAAAAATATTGTAATAAAACATTAGAAGGTTTATTCGGATTGCGCTTAATCAATAGATTTGTGATGTAAATTATGCGTAATCTTCTCTCCTCAATATTACTTTTTGTTTTTGTGCTATTTACCTTTCATGCAAAACCTCAAAAGGTTGGGCTTGTATTAAGTGGCGGTGGTGCAAGTGGCATGGCACATATTGGGGTTTTGATGGCCCTAGAAGAAGAGGGTATTCCAATTGATTACATTACAGGAACATCAATAGGCGCCTTAGTTGGAGGACTTTACGCATCAGGTGTAACCCCTGAGCAAATGGCTGTGTACTTTTCTTCTGAATTATACCTACAAAAGCTAACAGGAGAAATTGAAGATCAGTTTAAAACCAGTTTCAAAAGAAATTCGCATAATGCTAGTTGGGTAACTGTAAAGTTTTCGAAAAATGAAATACTAAAAACCTCACTGCCAACTAATTTAATTTCACCTGTAGCGCTAGATATGGATTTGCTAAAAACCTTAGCAGGCCCATCGGCAGCAGCCGGTTATAACTTCGATTCTTTAATGATTCCTTTTAGATGTGTAGCCTCAGACATTGAAGCAAAGGAGCCTTATGTTTTTGATGGTGGTGATTTAACCCAAGCTATTCGCGCATCATTTGCCTATCCATTTTTTCTAAAACCTTTAAATTGGGACAATAGATTACTTTTTGATGGCGGACTCTACAACAATTTTCCTGTAGATATTATGGAAAAAGAGTTTAAACCCGACATTATTATTGGAAGTCAAGTTGCATCTGATTTAGACCCTCCAACAGAAGATGACCTTTTCTCTCAGGTAAAAAATATGTTGATTCTAAAACAAGAATTTTACATTCCCGAAGAAAAAGGCGTACTAATATCGCCCGAAGCAGAGGCGGGTGTGTTTGAGTTTCAAAATACATTCACCCTCATTCAATCAGGATACGAAAGCACCAAACTAAAAATAAATGAAATTAAGGAGAGGATAAACAGAGAACAAGATGTTATTGACCTTGAGGAAAGAAGAAATGCCTTTCAAAGCAAAATACCTCAGCTAGAAATTTCAAAAATCTCTATTTCAGGTTTAAATGAGAAACAGTCTAATTATGTGAAAAAGGTACTTGAAGAAAAAAAGTTATTTAGAAAATCTCAAGGTAATCCTATAAACATCAATCAAATAGAAAAAAGGTACTTTGGGCTTTTTGAAAATGAAGATATAGCAAGTATTTATCCTGTAGCCACATTCAACCCCGACCTAAGAGGCTATGAACTAAGCCTTGATGTAAAAAAAGAAAAGGATTTCTTTGTTGATTTTGGTGGTCACCTAAGCTCAAAGGCCATTAACGTAGGATACGTTGGGGTTCAATACAATTACTTAAGAAATATCTCCATAAACTTTTTAGGAAACTTATATTTTGGAAAGTTTTATGGCTCAGGCTATTTAGGAGCAAAAGTAAATTTCCCATACAAAAGAGCTATTTACCTTAAACCAAGCTTTACCATAAACAGGTGGAATTATTTTAGAAGCAGGTCAACATTTTTTGAAGACGCTGCACCCTCCTACCTAATCTTAAGCGAACAATTTTTTGATTTGGAAGCAGGCTTACCAATTTCCAACAAATCGAAAATAGAGGCAGGTTTCAATATAGGAACTTTAAGGGATGAGTACTATCAAACTAAACAGTTTACCCAACAAGATACGGCAGATGTAACCCGTTTTGATGTTTCTTCTTTTTATGTTAACCTAGAGCGTAGCACTTTAAACAGAAAACAATTTGCAAGCAGTGGCTCATACTTTGGCTTAAAATTTAGGTATGTAGATGGCATTGAAAAAACTACTCCGGGTTCTACCTCGCTAATTGAAGATGTTTTCAGAAAAAATCACCAATGGGTACAACTAAAATTAGTTTACGATAATTACTACAAACAAAAAGGTAACATTAGGTTGGGTATTTATTTAGAAGGAGTGTTATCGCAACAAAGAAGATTTGGAAACTATACTGCAAGTGTTATACATAGCCCGGTGTTTAGTCCTACACCTTATGCAAGAACCTTATTCTTAGAAAGCTTTAGGGCGCAACAATACCTTGCAGCAGGTCATAAGTTTATATTCAATATTTACAATGAATTCGACCTTAGGCTAGAAGGCTATGTTTTTCAACCTTACCAAAGTATTGCAAGGTATTCTGACAATACTTTTGCTCAAATTTCTAATTGGGAAAAAAGATATACTATAGCAACTGCAACAGCAGTTTACAACAGCCCCGTTGGACCTGTTAGCTTAGGTTTAAATTACTTTTTAAACTTACCAGAAGTTGCCCGTGAAGACAGAGAGCCCATCAACTTAGTATTCCAATTTGGATACTTAATTTTTAATAAACGAGCTTTACATTAAGCTTGTCCTGCAGGCCCGCCAAAGTTCATGGGCATATTAAATCCGGGGTCAACATCGGCCACAGTTCCATGCATACTTTCAAACTTTTGAATATTGTCTTGTAAGGCTCTCATTAGCCTTTTTGCATGTTGCGGGGTAAGAATAATTCTTGATTTTACTTTAGCCTTTGGCACTCCCGGCATTGCATTAATAAAATCAACAATAAACTCTGAATGAGAGTGGGTTATTACAGCTAAGTTGGCATAGTTTCCGTCTGCCACTTCTTCGCTTATTTCAATATTTAATTGCCCTTTTTGGGATGGGTTTTGATTATTATCTGCCATAATTTGAAGTAAAAAAAAGGGAGCAAAAGCTCCCTTTTAATTGATAATTAGTTATTTATTCTCCAAACTCGATGTCACCTACGGTTTCATCAGAAGAAAGAATGTTTTCGAACTCAGCTTTAGAACCTACGATTAAATCTTCATAATCTCTAAGACCGGTTCCTGCAGGTATTTTGTGTCCTACAATAACGTTCTCTTTCAAACCTAATAAGTGATCTACTTTTCCACTTACTGCAGCTTCGTTCAACACTTTTGTGGTTTCTTGGAACGATGCAGCAGAAATGAAACTATCAGTTTGAAGTGAAGCTTTGGTTATACCTTGCAGCATGGTTCTACCTGTTGCCGGTACAGCATCTCTAGCTTCAATTTTCTTCAATCCTTTTCTTTCTAGAATTGAGTTTTCATCTCTTAAGGTTCTTCTAGAAATAATTTGACCTTCTTTTACATTTTCAGAGTCACCTTTATCAGAAACTACTTTTTTACCAAAGATCTCATCATTTTCTTCGATGAAGTCGGCTTTATTTACCAATTGTTTTTCTAAGAACTTAGTGTCTCCAGAGTCATTGATTTCTACCTTTCTCATCATCTGACGAACGATAACCTCAAAATGTTTATCGTTAATCTTCACCCCTTGTAAACGGTAAACTTCTTGAATTTCGTTTACAATATATTCTTGCACTGCTGTAGGGCCTTTAATATTCAAGATATCTTTAGGCGTAATTGCACCGTCAGAAAGTGGTTGACCTGCTTTAGTAAAGTCGTTTTCTTGAACCAAAATGTGTTTAGAAAGTGAAACCAAGTATTTTTTCACTTCACCAGTTCTAGACTCTACAATAATTTCTCGGTTACCCCTTTTAATTCTACCAAAAGAAACAATGCCATCAATTTCTGAAACTACAGCAGGGTTAGATGGGTTACGTGCTTCGAAAAGCTCGGTTACCCTTGGAAGACCCCCGGTAATATCACCTGTTTTACCTAAGCTTCTTGGTATTTTAACTAAGATAGCTCCGGTTTTGATTTTATCACCTTCATCTACAATTATGTGAGCGCCAACAGGAATGTTGTATGATTTAATGGTTTCACCACCTTTATCTACAACGTGAATAGTTGGATTTTTCTTCTTATCTCTATTTTCGATAATTACCTTTTCTTTAAAGCCCGTTTGCTCATCAGATTCTTCTTTATAGGTAATTCCTTTTTCGATATTTTCAAATTCAACTTTACCTGCAAACTCAGATAAGATTACAGCGTTATATGGATCCCATTTACAAATAAGGTCTCCTTTTTTAAGCTTATCTCCTGATTTTACATAAAGCTCAGAACCATAAGGAATGTTATTGGTAGCAATAACAGCATTATTTTCAGGATTGATTAACCTCATTTCAGCAGATCTACCAATAACAACTTGTACCTTGTCGCCCTCGTCATTGGTTTTTTCTACTGTTTTAAGCTCATCAATTTCTATAATACCGCTGTATTTTGCATCAATTTTAGATTCTGCAGCAATGTTAGAAGCAGTACCCCCAACGTGGAATGTTCTTAAGGTAAGCTGTGTACCAGGTTCACCAATAGATTGAGCGGCAATTACACCAACTGCCTCTCCTCTTTGAACAATCTTTCCGGTTGAAAGTGACCTACCGTAACATGCTCTACAGATACCTCTTGTAGTTTCACAAGTAAGTACAGATCTTACTTCAACTTCGTCAATTCCTACTTCTTCTATTTTTCTTGCTCCTTCTTCTAAGATTTCTTCGCCTGCATTAACAATTACTTCACCTGTTTCAGGATCAACAACATCGTTTAATGCAGTTCTACCTAAAATTCTATCGTAAAGTGATTCAACGATTTCTTCGTTTTTCTTTAATGCAGTAGCAGTTAAACCTCTTAAAGTTCCACAATCTTCTTCTGTAACTACAACATCTTGAGTAACATCTACCAACCTTCTTGTTAAGTAACCGGCATCAGCAGTTTTTAACGCGGTATCGGCCAAACCTTTACGTGCACCGTGTGTAGAAATAAAATACTCAAGAATTGAAAGTCCTTCTTTAAAGTTTGAAAGAATTGGGTTTTCAATAATTTCACCTCCAGTAGAAGCACCTGATTTTCTTGGTTTTGCCATCAAACCCCTCATACCTGAAAGCTGACGAATTTGCTCTTTGGAACCTCTCGCACCAGAGTCAAACATCATGTAAATTGAGTTAAACCCTTGGTTATCATTCTTTAATTTGGTCATTAAAGAGTGCGTAAGTTTAGAGTTTGTATGCGTCCAAATGTCAATAATTTGGTTGTACCTTTCGTTGTTGGTGATTAATCCCATGTTATAGTTCATCATCACACCTTCAACTTCTTCGGCAGCGCTAGAAAGTAATCTATCTTTTTCTTCAGGAATAATTACATCTCCAATGTTAAAAGATAAACCACCTTTAAAGGCCCAATAGAAACCTAATGATTTGATATTATCTAAGAAATCGGCAGCTCTTTTAAAGTTAGTTCTCTTTAATACCTCACCAATAATGTCTCTCAATGCTCTTTTTGTAAGCACTTGGTTAAGGTACCCCATTTCTTGAGGAACATGCTGGTTAAAGATAATTCTACCTGTGGTAGTTTCAACTATTCTAGATTTAGTTTCGCCATCAATAACTTCATTGATTTTAACTTTTATAATAGAGTGTAAATCAAGTTTTCTTTCATTGAAAGCTATCATAACTTCCTCAGGAGAATAGAAGGTCATTCCTTCACCTCTCATTTGCCTTGTTTCATCACTTCTTCTTTCTTTAGTGATGTAATACAAACCAAGCACCATGTCTTGAGAAGGTACGGCAATTGGAGCTCCGTTAGCAGGGTTCAAAATATTGTGAGAAGCCAACATTAACATTTGAGCTTCTAAAACTGCTGCGTTTCCTAAAGGAAGGTGAACAGCCATTTGGTCACCATCGAAGTCGGCGTTGAATGCCGTACATGCCAATGGATGCAACTGAATTGCTTTACCCTCAATTAACTTTGGTTGGAATGCTTGGATACCTAACCTGTGAAGTGTTGGAGCCCTGTTTAGTAACACAGGATGACCTTTAAGTACATTTTCTAAGATGTCCCAAACAACAGGTTCTTTACGGTCTACAATTTTCTTTGCTGATTTTACAGTTTTTACAATTCCTCTTTCAATCATTTTTCTAATGATGAAAGGCTTGTAAAGCTCAGCTGCCATTGATTTTGGTAAACCGCACTCGTGAAGTTTTAATTCAGGTCCTACAACAATAACAGAACGTGCAGAGTAATCAACCCTTTTACCTAAAAGGTTTTGACGGAATCTACCTTGCTTACCTTTTAAGCTATCACTTAAAGATTTTAATGCTCTGTTAGATTCAGTTTTTACCGCACTAGATTTTCTAGAGTTATCAAAAAGTGAGTCAACAGCTTCTTGAAGCATCCTTTTTTCGTTTCTTAAGATTACTTCAGGTGCT
>JAAZVO010000316.1 GCA_018623405.1 Crocinitomicaceae bacterium | reverse complement strand
GGTCTCGAAAACAAGTAGGAACTTATATGAACGGTAAAGCGGAAGGCGAGTTTATTTTTTATCACCCTAATGGCAAAATAAGAACTAAAGGAATTTACAAGAATAACTTACGCGAAGGTGTTTGGATAGGGTACAACGAAAATGAGCAAAAGGTTTATGAAGTTGCCTTTAAAGCCGGAAAAAACCATGGTTGGTATTATACCTTCAATCCCGATGGAAGTAAAAATGAAGGCAAGTATTTCGAAAATGGTGAAGAGGTAAAACACTAAGGTTTTTGAGAAACAATTAAGTACCTCCAACAAATAAACCTTCCTAGTTTCAGCCAATTTACAGGAAGTTCGAAGAAGTTTTCAATCCCCAACAATACTTTATACAACAATGGACTATGTGGAATAAAGTTTTTGTACACATATCCTCCACTTAACGGAAGAGAATACAATGTATTGAATCTAGTTTTTTGAACTTTGTACCCTAAGCTTTTTACACTTTCCATCGCGGCTTCAAAATCACACTCGGCATCTACGTGTTTGGCTTGCCTGCGCAAAAACCGAATCATAGCATTTACGTTGGGGTCTAAATATATTAGTGTACCACCTGGTTTAAGTATTCTGTCTATTTCTTTTTTTACCTTTTCAAAATCAGTTTCTTCGTAAAAATGGTGTAACGAGTCTTTCAAAACAATGGTATCAAACGATTCATTTTCAAAAGGCATATTTTCGGCATTTGCAACCACAATGTTGAGATTTGGAAAAATTTCAAGAGCCATTTTTACCTCATTGGCATCAAAATCAATCCCGGTTACTTTCGTATTTGGAAGTTTTAAAAGATGGTGCATGGTATTGCCTAACCCACAACCCATGTCTAATACGTTTCCTCCAACTTTCACATAGGGCAAAAAAGTAGCAATTTGCTTTTGGTCTACTTTACCCCAAAATAGGTTGAGACGGTATGATGGATTGGTTTTTATGCCCATTTAAATAAAGAGAGCTGCAAATAAAAGTAAATCAGGATTAAAAAGAGCCTTTATCTCTCAGATAAACTCAACAAAACGTCTTTTGCTTCTTTTACATGTTGGGTAGCATTAAACTGTGAGTCAAACACATGCTTTACTATACCAAACTTATCTACAATAAATGTTACCCTACCAGGTAATAACCCAAGTAAATTGCCTTTTACCCCAAAAGATTTGCGAAGTGAATTGTCTTCATCGCTTAATAAGGTGAAGGGAAGCCTATATTTTTCAGCAAATTTTGCATGAGATTGCGGGCTATCTGCAGAAACACCAATCACCTTTGCCCCCAAATCTGTAAAAACCTCAAACTCATCCCTAAAGGCGCACGCTTCTTTTGTGCAACCAGGCTTATCATCTTTTGGATAGAAATACAAAACTAAATTTGAAACCCCTACCAAATCTTCTTTAGAAATAGTATTTCCCTTTTGGTCTTTTAGGGAAAATGAAGGTATTTTATCGCCAACTTTTAATTCCATAGCCAAATAACCAAATTGATTAAAAAAGGTTTACTTCAGCACTATGGAGTATGTGTCTGTTGAATATCCTGCAAAAATTCCAAATCCATTTTCAATATTTGAAAATACTTGCGCAGGTTGGGCAAAGGGGTCGAAACTGGAAAAGCTTTGTTCTGTTCTAGAGCGCTCATATAAATATAGCTCTTCTGAAATTGACTTTAAGCGATAGTCTATTTGGGCGGAATTGACTATAAAAAATGGCGGTTCTTCATATAAATAGGGCCGTTCTACATTTACTTTTAATTGGTAGGTCTGCCCATCAAAAAGATCATCAGAAAAATATATTGCATCAAAAGTGTAGACTAAATTATCGGTGAATTCAGACTCTTCAGAGAAATAGTATAAAGGATAAGACTCTTGAATAGATTGAATTATGCTATCGTATTGCAAGGTTAATTGTTGGGTAAAATATACTTCTAATGAGTAGTAGTTTCTTTCTCCTGCAGGGTCTTTAAATCGAACTCTTGTATCATAATAATTATACCCGTCTCTTAAACTTGGTGTGGTATCAATATCTATGATTGCAACAGGGCTTGGTAAATTTCCCGATGCTTCAATAGCTTCGAATCCCGGTTTTTCTGCCGTTACAATATATTCAACACCCAATTGAGGAACAGTTCCAAGTGTTGATTTATATACTCCATTGCCTTGGTGAATTAACAACTCTGTGTTACCCTGATTATCTGATAGGTTTACAATTGCACCTGAAACCTTTTTTAAATTTCCGGTATCTAATATGTTTTTACTCTCAGAAAGTTGAACTACCCAAACAGAATCTTGATTGAACACAGTATTCATTACTAACTTAGTTTCAGACTCAGGAAGTTCATATTCAATAATAGTCTCGCAAGAAGCTAATAGAACCACCCAAAATAACCCTATGTAAACTTTTAACTTCATTAAAATTTAAAGCTATATGAAATTGAAGGAATTATAGGAAATAAACTTACCTGCTTCACTACAGTTTCGTTTCCTAAATTATCAAAATAAAGGTAAAACGGATTTCGCCTACTGTACAAATTATAAGCTCCCACACTCCAAGTTCTTTCTCCCCATTTTTTCTGCTTTTTAAAGTTTGCACCAACATCTAACCTATGGTAAGAAGGCATTCTAAAGTCGTTGCGATTCTCAAAATGCTGAATATCATTAAAGAATGAGCCAAACTCTAGAGTGTTTTGTGGCTGATAGGGTGCATAACGCGTTGTTGCCAAGGTAATGGCGTTTCCGGTTCCATACACCCAGGTTACGCCAATGTCAATATGGTCGTTTAACTGATGCACTAATACAAATGAAATATCGTGCCTTCTGTCGTATCTATAAGGAAAAGAGTTCCCAAAATTTAAGTTCTCAAATTGCCTATTGGTCCAAGAAAGTGTATAACCCACCCAACCCGTGGTTTTACCTTCTTTTTTCTGTAAAAAAACTTCTCCCCCATAAGAGTTTCCTTGACCAAACTCAATTTGCTCATCCCAATTTCTGTTAACCGAGAAAAAAGATGCGCCCTCTTTGTACTCAATAAGGTTTTGCATGGTTTTGTAATAGCCTTCTACTGAAAGCTCGAACCCGCCATTT
>JAAZVO010000315.1 GCA_018623405.1 Crocinitomicaceae bacterium | reverse complement strand
TAAGGAAGAAATACAAAAGGTCTGAAACCTTAATTGCATATTATTTTCCTAACCACGAGAAAGCACTTAATGGAGCTCCACTTAATTCTGTTTATACAGATGTAATAGTTGCTGATGTAGAACCACCAACAGGAATGCAATTAATTGAAGAAATGCTTTTTGCAGAAGATGAAATCAATATTGAAGAAACCAATGAAGAAATAACTTTTGCTACTGAGGTAACACATCAACTTGTTTTGGATGCATCAAGTTTTTATATTGACGATAGGTCTGTATTTGAGGCATGTAGACAAGAAATTTTAAGAATATCAACTTTAGGCCTTTCAGGTTTTGATTCCCCGGTTTTTGGAAACACTTTACCGGAGGTAAAAGTTGCTTTAAATGGAACTTTTGAGATTTTGAGTAACTATTTCGATTATGCAAATTCATTAAAATCCTCGCAGCCTAAATTACTAGAAGAGCTATTTAAAGATGCTGATGAATACCTTACAAGAAACACTGATTTTGAATCGTTTAATCGAGCATTTTTTATTAAAGAGTTTCTCGACCCAATTTTTGCATCAATTCTGCAATTGCATTTAGATTGCCAAATTGAAACTATTGATTTAGTATCTCCAAACCCTCAAAAAGTGAACTATTTCGCTAAAAGTTTATTCGCAAGTGACCTTTTAGACCCTTATGCTTACAATAAAGTTGGTAGAGAAAAAGAAAATGAAAAGCTCGCCGCAATAGGTAAATTAATGTTTTTCGACCCAATGCTATCTTCCAATAATAAAAGGGCCTGTGCAAGTTGTCATAATCCTAAAATAGCATTTACAGATGGCTTAAAAACAAGTTATAATTTTGATAAAAGCGGCTTCATTAAACGTAATGCACCTACCATTATCAATGCCTCAACTCAAGATGCATTTTTTTGGGATGGTCGATCTGAAAACCTAAATGATCAAGTAGACCATGTAGCTCTAAACAAAGATGAATTTAGAACTTCTTTTGGAGATATTCTTATAAAATTGAGAGAAAACAAAAATTACATTTCTCTTTTTGAAGAGGCTTACAAGCGTCAAATTAAACCTTCTGAATTAGGAATAGGGGATATTAAAACAGCATTAAGTCAGTATATGAAAACATTGGTTTCCTATAATTCTCCTTTTGATAAGTATATGAGAGGTGAAATAGCTGAAATTGACCAATCAATAATAGATGGATTTAACACCTTTATGGGAAAAGCCGCTTGTGGAACTTGTCATTTTCCACCAACTTTTTACGGACTAGTTCCTCCAAAGTTTGAAGATTCAGAATTTGAAGTATTAGGAGTTGCAAATACCTCAGAAAATAAAGTTTGGGATGACGATTTAGGAAGATTTGATATTTTCCCAAGAGTAAATCATTATAGAGGGTCTTTTAAAACTCCTACAATCAGAAATATTGCTTTAACTGCACCATACATGCATAATGGTGAATATTCAACTTTAGAAGATGTTGTCAATTTTTACAACAATGGTGGTGGAGTTGGTCATGGATTTAATATTCCTTGGCAAACCTTACCATCTGATTCATTATTTCTTACCGAATACGAAAAAAGTACTTTAATAAAATTTATGGAGGCTTTAACAGATACTACAGGTATGACATCAATACCTAAAAGTCTTCCTGAATTTGAAGAAGTAACATTAAATAACCGAAAGGTAGGAGGGGAATACTAGATCTTCTCAGCCAAAATAGAATAAACCAACGGAAGCTTTTTATCGAATTTCTTTAAACGAAATTTACCTTTTTCAAACTCTTCCATATTCTTAAAGCAATTATAGGGAGAGTAATCGTATTCCTTGAAATCGGTTACTTGTAGGTTATTGTGTTTTAACGCTTGAAAAACTTCACCTAGACTATGATTCCAAGAAACTTCTTTATCAATTAAATGGTTTCCTCCATCGGTATAGGTGCCTTCAGCAGTTTCTACAATAGCTTCATCTTGAAAGTAGTTGTATTGAACATAATTGAAATCTGTATCAAACATCCAAACTACAGGATGAAACTCAGCAAAAACTAATTTGCCTCCGGGCTTTAACATGCAAGAAATAACGCGGGCCCATTTATCTAAATCCGGTAACCAACCAATGGTGCCATAGGTTGTAAAAACCATATCAAATTTTCCATCTACATGCTCAGGCGCTTTATAAACGTCAGACCATAAAAATTGAGCATCGGTATTTGTAGCTTTAGCAAATTCCCTAGCTTTTTCAATTGCTTTTGGTGATAAGTCAACACCTAAAGTTTTAGCGCCCATTCTAGAAAGCGATATGGTATCTTGTCCAAAATGACATTGTAAGTGCAAAACTGAAAGCCCTTTTACATCACCTAAAAGGCCAAGCTCAATTTCGTTTAGGGTATTTCTGCCTTTTAAAAATGATTCGTTTTGGTAAAAATCTGAGGCTACATGTACATCTACCTTTGCATCCCATAATTTTTGGTTTATTTCTAGGTAGTTGTCCAATATATTTGGTTTTAAGCGGGAAGTAAGTTGTGCTTAATGTGGTTAAGCTTATCTATAGAAAGGGGTTTTGTTACAAACTCAAAAACAAGAGGATGTTCTTTAGATTTTTCTATGTCTTCAGGAGATATGGACGACGTAAGCATTAACACATGAATATCTTTCCCAAAGCTGTTTTTTAATTTATTAAAATGCTCTAAAAATTCCCAACCATCCTAAGCGGCATGTTAATATCTAGAAAGATTAATTCAGGTAGGGTATTTTCTTTGGCGTTTCTATTCAAGTATTCGAGGGCTAGTTTTCCGCTTAAAACTTTGTCTGTCTTATCGGCAAATCCGGCTTTCTCAATTAACTTAGAGCTCACCATATTGTGAATGGGGTCGTCGTCAATGATAAGTACTTTGGTAAAAGAACTCATTTAGTTTTTGTAATTGTTGTAAATATAACGATACAAAGTAGAAGAAAAATGCCATTCATAAAAATGACATTTTTCAACTTTTTTTATGATTTCTCTCTTGTGCTAAAAAAGAAGTTTCCTTCAATCTCTGCATTCTCATCTGAATCTGATCCGTGAACAGCATTTTTCGCTTTAGATTCAGCAAAGTCTTTTCT
>JAAZVO010000071.1 GCA_018623405.1 Crocinitomicaceae bacterium | reverse complement strand
AGCTTAAATGTAGCCTTGAGAGTAAAAATATTATCTGGTTCGGGCATATTAGAACTCAGAATATTGAGAGATGGAGCCGTGCATGAATCAAAAATTTTAGAGTCGCCAGAGTTGAGGCAATAGCCGAAACCTCTTTGTAAAAATTACCTTTGCCCAATGGCTGAAGATTTACCTATTAAAGAACATGATTTTTCTGAACCCTACATTCCACCATCCATAAAAGTATTTGGAATTGCTATTGGGATTTTTGGTTTGGTGCTTATTTGGTTTGAGCAATTAGTGGGTATAATTCCCATGCTTTTTTGTATTGCCTTACTGGTAACCAATCATGGATATTTTTTTGATTTCGAAAACAAGCGCTTTAGACATTACTTTAAAATGCTCAACTTTAAATTCGGAAAATGGCAAGCGATAGATAAACCTAAAGGCATTTTGATTTCAAAAGAAATTGTAAAAGAACGTTCATCGTTATCATTTAGTGGCAGCTCCATAAAAACAAAGGTGAAATTATGGCAGGTGGTTATTGTGAATGGAGAAGAAGAATTATTTGTTACTGAAAGCGAAGACATTAAACAAGCTTGCACCTCTGCACTAATTATGATGGCTATGTTTAAGGTGCCTGCGTATTCTAAGATAATTAGAAAAGATAGAATGCTAGATTACCAAGCCCTGCGACGAGGAATTGTAAAGTTTGGCAGTACGGTTTTCAGAAAATAACCTTTGGCATTGTTATTGGAAAATTTAAGTCATTCCAAGTAGGGGTATTGCCCTGATCAACATATAAAGAAATTAGAGCCTTCGGGCTCTTTTTTTTGTTTGTTAATAAGCAAAAAACATTAAACTTTTTAGCCTTCCCTTCGTTCATATTATCATGAAGGAAAATAAATGGAAGTTCGCGGTAACTTTTACCACAATTTTCATATTGGTATATCATATGTCTCCATTTATTGGCTTTGCTGATGATATCATAATTGCAATGTTTATTACAGCACCATTACTTACTTTTTGGATGGCATACCGAGTGCTTAAATATGGAGTTGAAAGTACTAAAAGGTTTGACGATGGTTATTTCTACGATGACCTAGAAAAAATTGAATAGAGGTTTTTAGGTTTGGGTTTAAGCAAAGGCCCTTCCAATTTTTTGGGAGGGCTTTTGTATTTATTATCCTTATGTTTATCACAAATAATTACAAAATGATTTCATTAGAAAACTCTCCGTTCAAAAAAGACTTATTGAAAGATAAAACCATTTGGGTTACCGGTGGCGGAACAGGCTTAGGAAAATCAATGGCCTCTTTATTTTCAATGTTGGGAGCAAAGGTTGCCATAAGTTCTAGAAAAGAAGATGTTTTGCAAAAAGCTGCTGATGAAATTTCAAGTATGTCCGGAAATGCGGTTTTTGTTGCTCCGATGGATGTGCGCGAGCCTAAGTTAGTTGAAGATGCTTACTCAAGAATAAAAGAAGAGTTTGGACAACCCAATGCATTGCTAAATAATGCAGCAGGCAATTTTATTAGCCCAACCGAAAGACTTTCATCGAGGGCATTTAAGGTAATTATTGATATTGTGTTATACGGCTCTGTTAATACTACTTTAACCTGCGGAAAAGACTGGTTAAAAGACAACATAAAAGGCAATATTTTAAACATTGTTACCACCTATGCTTGGACAGGCTCAGGCTATGTGGTGCCATCTGCTACAGCAAAGGCTGGGGTTTTAGCCATGACACGCTCATTGGCAGTAGAATGGGGCAAAAAAGGTATTAGAACTAATGCAATAGCCCCAGGGCCATTTCCTACAAAAGGAGCATGGGCAAGGTTACTTCCAGGTGAAATGGCTGAAAATTTTGATTTTGGTCAACGTGTGCCTTTAAACAGAGTAGGCGAGCACCAAGAACTTGCCAACTTAGCTACCTTTTTAATGAGCGATGCAAGTGCCTATATTAATGGAGAAGTAGTTACCATTGATGGTGGAGAGTGGCTTAAAGGTGCAGGGCAATTTAATATGCTTGAAGGAGTACCAGACCAAATGTGGGATATGATTGAGGCTCAGGTGAGAAAAACCAAGGGAAGTTAATTATTAAATTTTGGTTGACTTCTAGCTATCTGCGCTTTGCTTTTGGCTTTCAACTTTATGCTTTCCGCTTTTAACTTTAGACTTTAAGCTCTCCGTTCTCGATACTTTCCTAACAAAGTTGGTCAAACTCGAACTGACATACTTTTGGTTTTTGGTTTTTGGTTTCGATATTGAACTTTTGACTTTTGCTTTAAACTCCCTGTTCTCGATACTTGAAGGCTTCCCCTTCAAACTCCAACAGGCAGTCCTACAAATCATTTAGCTCCAACAAAATGCTGAAGTAGGCCATACGCCCAACACGAGGACCACCATAAACTTGGTAAACCTTGTTGTTGAGCAAGTTACTTGCACCCACTTTAAAGGTCATTTTTAGCTTTTCTACATAGCAGTTTACTTGTCCATCTAATAAACCATAATTATCAATAAACCCTGTAAATTGTGGTGAGCCTTCAAAGAGGAATCCTTCAACCCATTTATAGTTTACGTTAAAACCAAGGTTCTTTAAATAAAAGGCATTCCAGTTTTCGTTAATATTCTCTAGCAAACCAATCCTGTATGTGATTTTTGTGCCTGAAATACCAACATTAAACTTATGCTCAGGGGTGTTGAATGCAGGTATAATTGGGTCATCTGCCACACTTCTTGTTAATCTATTCCAAGAATAATTTCCATATAAGGTATAGTACTTTTTGAAGTAGTAGTTTAACCCAATAGAGAATCCGGCTGTGTTTACTATATTTTCTGAATTGGCTGCAACACGATAAACTTGGTTACTGGTAAGCAAATTGGTAGTAGAATCAAAGGTGGCATCAGCGCCAAGTTTAAATCCTAAAAAGTGTTTGTACCAGCTGTAGTAGAAGCTAGCATCCACAAAAATATCGTTAAAAATGGTGCCTTTGTAACCAAGCTCTAGCGTTCTTACTTGTTCAGGCCTTACCGGAGCAACATTAAAATATTCAAGCGTATCTCTATTTACAGAACTAAAATAGTCTTGCAAAGACTCGATAGTAACCAAGCTATCAAAACCAGATATATTTCCAATTAAAATGGCTCTACCTACGTTATAAAATAAATACTGGTCCGCAAGGGTTGGGTTTCTAACAGCTGAGGAAAAAGAAACACGACCAATATTGTTCTCATCAAAGTAGTAAACCGCTGAAGCAGCCGGTGAAAAAACATAATCGAAATTAACGTTTTTATCCATCCTCGTAGTGGCTGTAAGAATCATTTTCTCCTCTAAAATCCGCTTCTTTAAACTTATATATGATCCAAACTCTCTATTGGTGATTACCCGATTATTGGTATCAGAAAAAATTGTTCCTTGTGAATTAGGATTGTACTGTCTAAAGCTACCTCCAATGGTGATATCCATAAAATCGGGTTCAAACTTGTACTCTCCTTGAACATGCGTTAATGCACTACGGTCAAAGAATCTTGAGCCACCTTCCAACAAGGTATTTTGTTGTGTGATGTAATTAAAAACAGAATCAAACTGCCCTGTACCTGGAACAAAATAAGGAAGAGTGCCCGGTGTGGCTGCCTGTGAATCTGCAAAGGCTCTTGCTTCTTGGTGCCACTTAAATAGAGAATCTGAAAACATAGAAATTACATTTTCAGCCGCTGCATAGGTTGAGTCGGCGCTTTCTCCAAACCAAAGCTTTCCAACGCCGGGGCTAAATGGATTAGGGTATCCTTCCAAGTTTCTGACTCTTGGAACACCATTTTGCAACCAATATGCATTGTAACTATTACTCCATTGGTTATTTGATTGCGCAGAATCTTGAAGCAATAAGGCAGTAAAAACAGCATCATAAGAATCCCCTGCGTCTTCTTCTGTGCGATAGGCTCTAATAAACCATTTGCCTTTTTCTCTTACCTCTACCCTATGCTGCCAAAAATCAATATTATTTAAACTGTATCTATTATCTCCTTGATATACGGTAGTTCCTGTTCCAAAATTGTAGGAATAAATGGCCTCTACCTTTTTATTGAATTTGTAATAAAGTGCACCATTAAACTTTAAATTCTCAGTATCATAGTCTACCAAATCGGTTTCTCTATAACCAGTACGGTAATAAATTCCTAAACCGGGAAAATTTCTTTGTCCAAACTGACTGTTAAAATTGTTTGCTCCATCTGAAAGGTTTTCGTCACCATAAATATTAACCGCATCAAAACCACCGGGATTATCTGCACTAACCAAAGCCTGGTCTGTGGGGTCATAATTATCCGCTTCCCAATCATCTGCTGTTAAATAAGCTACGTTAATTTTAAAGCCAACACCTCTGCCATCTTCGTTTTCAACAGCATCAGCATACCTAAACATTACTTCTCTTAAATTCCTTTCCCCCACCCTAGTTTGAATAGACAAACCTTTGAAATCAAAAGGACTTTTGGTTTCCATATCAATAACACCATTAAAGGCATTTGGACCATAAATTCCTGAACTAGCACCAACCACTAATTCTACCCTTTTTATATCTAATTCTGAGGCGCCAAGAAAGTTTCCTAAAGAGAAGTTTAAGCCCGGTGATTGGTTATCTACTCCATCAATTAATTGAAGCGAACGTACAGGGCTAGTGCTGTTAAACCCCCTGGTGTTTATTATCTTAAATCCTAAACTTGCCGATGTTAAGTCAACCCCTTTAAGGGTTCCTAAACCTTCATAGAAGTTTGCTGCAGGAGTTTCTTTTATTGCCAACACATCCATTGATTCTACCGTAAGCGGAGACTCTTTTTGTTTTTCGGTAAGTCTGCTTTCTACAATATCTACAGCTTCTAATTGCACTGCACTAGGAGACATTTTTAAATTGAGTTTCTGATCAAAACTTTGATAGTCTATCTTTAGTTCATCATAGCCTAAAAACCTAGCCAATAAAACAAACGGTGGATTCTGGTTGGTTTTAAAAGTGAATTTGCCATCAAAATCGGTAATAGCACCAACTGTAGTTCCTTCAATTACCACACTAGCTCCAATAATGGGCTCTCCATTTTCATTGTCAATCAATTTTCCTGAAATGGTTCCTTGTGCCAACAAGTTAAAACTTGCAATAACCAATACAAGAATGAATCCTAGCTGCTTCATATTTAAAAAAAAACGAGGCTACTTAAATTAGCAGCCTCGTTAAAAAAAAGCTTTAAATTTTTATTTTAAGATCAATTTTTCCGTTATCCATTGGTTGCCGGCTTTGGCTTTCACCAAATAAAAACCATTAGGTAATGTCCCTCTTCGAACAACTACTCTAGTTTGGTTTAACCCATTTTGAGCAGCTACTGCTTTACCGGTAATGTCATAAATCTCAATTTCGCCAATTGCTACATTCGAGTTAATTACAAATTGCTCGTTAGCAGGATTTGGCATCATTTCAAACTTAACGTTATTGGTATTTTCAGCTACAGAACCTGCTGGGTTGGTGTTACCTGGAAGGCTTAGCACGTTTACAGCTCTAGGGCAGAAATAGCCCATAATAGTATCTATATACATTAAAGCTTTTGCTTTTGTAGCTAATGGATTTGCTGCAGAACCATAACCAGTTCCATTTGGAGGCTGAACTGTATTTGGATCATTTGGATTGTACCAAGACCAAGGCTCAAAACCATTTGCAGGACCTGGGAATGGATATAAACCATAAGCTGCAGATCTTGCTCTTGATTTTGTTGAATAAGCATCAGTTAAAGTCATTTCATTCCAATCTTGATTTCCTAACCTAGTTGCTCTAACAGCCACATCATGGCTACCACTTACTTCAATAATCGGGTCTCCGGTAGAAGCAACAATAACAATTGCTGTTTTATAAGGAGTTAAAGCATCTGCTACTCCGTGGAAATTTACACTTGGTACTTCTCCAGCTTCTTGCCAAAGGCTATCTCCCATAGCACCCCCCATATTTAAAACCATTTGTGGGTCAGAGCTATAACCTGGATGATTGTAATTAGAAAAACCAGGAGTTCCATTGTCTCCGTCATAATCACCCCAAAGCGCTGTATTAACAAAAGAGTTTCCATTTCCATCTAAGAATTTAAAATACTCAATTTCACCTGGCTTATCTAATGCACCTGCAGCTAAAGCAGCATATCCACCTGAGTTTGAACCTCCTAAAACAACTTTATCAGGATCAATTTTATACATGTTTGTGGTGGCAGCATCTTTTCTAAAATACCTAATAGCTGCTTTACCATCTTGCAGGGCTTTATACACGGCATTAATAATGGTACTTGCTTTTTCCTCTTGATTTCCAAGTGGATTCCAGCCTAATCTGTAATTAATTGCGGCGGCAACATAGCCTCTTTGAGCAAATTGCTTGCACATTTCAACAATAGATGAATCATTTTTATTACCAAATGGAAGTGTATTTAAACCTTTTGGTAAGAAACTTCCTGCATGCATCATAATAATAAGTGGACGCATAGCAGCGGTATCACTCATTGGCTCATAAACATCCATTTTTAAAGAGTCTACCGGTAAAGGTGGAGTACCTCCCCAGCCTAAAACTGTATGATTCCAGCCATAAGTAACGTTTGATGTTATCTTAACATCGGTAAAAACTTTATCGAAATAACGATCTTGGGCTTGCCCTACATTCGCCACCAACAAAGCGGTAATAATAAAATAAAGCGTAGTTAATTTTTTCATAAATTTCTTTTTTTGCGATTGTGGTGAAAATTACTAAAAAATCAATACCAAATAATGCAATGCTTAATTTTTTAACAACCAAACATTTTGAAGTGTTTATCGCTTTAGTTTTGGCAACCTTTTTTAGCTGTTCAAATATGGAAAAACCAAGTGTCCCTAAAGCCCCTAAAAAACCAATTGAGTTAGAAAACTTTGGTGTAAAAAGAATTGATAATTACTTCTGGATGAATGAAAGAGATAGTCCGGAAATATTAAAATATTTAGAGGAGGAAAATCAATACTCAAAAGCAGCATTAAAACCTACGGAAGATCATCAAAAACAACTATTTGAAGAAATGACCGGAAGAATAAAGAAAGATGATAACTCTGTACCCTATTTGTTTAACGGATACTATTATTATACAAGATATGAGGGCGATAAAGAGTATCCTTTTTACTGCAGAAAAAAAGGAAGTTTAGAGGATACCGAAGAAATAATGCTCAATGTAAATGAGTTAGCGAAAGATAAAAGCTTTTACAATGTAGCAGGTTTATCAGTAAATCATCAAAACAATGTAGTTGCTTTTGGAGAAGATACCTTAAGCCGAAGAATTTACACGATAAAGTTTAAAAACATCACCACCAACAAACTGCTTTCTGATAAAATAGAAGGCGTTTCTGCTCATGCTGCATGGAGTGCTGATGGCAACTTTGTTTTCTACACCAAAAAAGACCCAACAACTTTAAGGCCCAATCAAATTTTTAGGCATAAAATCGGAACTTCCCAATCTGAAGATGTATTGATTTATGAAGAAAAGGATGAAACTTTTACCACCTATATCTCTAAATTAAAATCGTTAGAATACCTTGTTATTCATTCATCTAGCACTATGGCTGATGAGTATAGGTTACTAAAAGCAAATAACCCAGAAGGAGAGTTTAAACTTTTTCAACCTCGTGAAAGAGACCATGAGTATGGTATTGAACATTTAGGAAACTCATTCTACATCACAACAAATTGGAATGCCAAAAATTTTAAATTGATGAAGTGCGATACTTCCAATACCCTTAAAGAAAATTGGGTTGAGGTAATTCCACATAGAGAGGATGTAATGCTTGACGAATTAGAAGTTTTCGAAAATTTTTTGGTGCTCGATGAAAGAAAAAATGGCCTTTCGTTAATTAGAATTATTAACCAAAAAACCGGTGAAGACCACTATATTGATTTTGGAGAAGAAACCTACTCGGCCTACATAGGCACTAATTACGATATGGCATCAAACACCTTAAGGTATGGTTTTAACTCGCTTACCCAACCTGCTTCCGTGATTGATTACAATATGGAAACACGCCAAAAGGAAATAAAAAAGCAACAGGAAGTAGTTGGTGGCTACAATGCAGAAGAATATGAAAGTAAGCGTGTTTGGGCTACCTCTCATGATGGTACCAAAGTTCCCATTTCTTTAGTATATAAAAAGAGTCTTTTCAAAGAAGGTAAAAACCCTCTTTTACTTTATGGGTATGGCTCATACGGCTACACCATTGATCCGTATTTTTCTAGTACCAGATTAAGTTTACTTGATAGGGGTTTTGTTTATGCCATTGCTCACATAAGAGGAAGTGAATACCTTGGCAGAGAGTGGTATGAAGACGGTAAAATGCTGAATAAAAAGAACACCTTTCTTGATTTAATTGCTTGTGGAGAGCACATGATAAAAGAAGGTTACTGCAACGCTGAAAAGCTTTATGCAATGGGCGGAAGTGCCGGAGGTTTATTAATGGGAGCGGTTATAAACATGAAGCCTGATTTATGGCGAGGAATTGTTGCAGCAGTTCCTTTTGTTGATGTAATAAATACCATGTTAGATGAATCTATTCCATTAACCACAGGTGAGTTTGATGAGTGGGGAAACCCAAAAGAAAAGGAATATTTTGAGTATATGTTAAGCTACTCACCTTACGATAATGTGGAGGCAAAAGCCTACCCAAATATGTTGGTTACCTCAGGTTACCACGATTCGCAAGTCCAATATTGGGAGCCCACCAAATGGGTAGCTAAATTAAGAGATCTAAAAACTGATAATAATCTGTTGTTGCTTCACACCAACATGGATTTTGGCCACAGTGGAGCTTCAGGAAGGTTTGAAAGTTACAAGGAAACCGCTATGGAATATGCTTTCTTTTTGATGTTGGAAGACATTAAGCAATAGCTTCCGAAAAATTATCTTTAATTTCTTCTAAAGTTTCGAAGAGAATTTTTTGATCCATTTCTGAAACCAACCTCGTTCTGTATTCTTTAAAATGAGGAATTCCTTTAAAGTAATTGGAATAGTGTCTTCTCATTTCTACAACGCCCAATACTTCACCTTTCCATTTTAGCGACATTTCTAGGTGTTGTTTTGCAGTTTCGGCTCGTTGTGCTATTGTTGGCTTTTCAAGGTGCAGTCCGGTTTTTAAGTAGTGTTTGATTTCGTTAAAAATCCACGGGTATCCAATACTTGCCCTTCCTATCATTACACCATCTACATCAAACTTATTTTTCATTTCTAAGGCCTTTTCAGGGGTATCAACATCACCATTTCCAAACACAGGAATATGCATTCTAGGGTTGTTTTTTACCTCCGAAATCAAAGTCCAATCAGCTTCGCCTTTATACATCTGTTTTCTTGTGCGACCATGAATAGAAATTGCCTGAATACCAACATCTTGCAATCGTTCAGCAACTTCAACAATATATTTGGTTTTATCATCCCAACCCAATCGAGTTTTCACTGTAACAGGAAGTTTTGTTGCCTTCACAATTTCGGCGGTCATCTTCACCATTTTAGGGATGTCTTGAAGAATTCCAGCACCGGCTCCTTTACATGCCACTTTTTTTACTGGGCAACCATAATTAATATCGATAATATCAGGGTTGGTTTGCTCGGTTATTCTAGTGGCCTCAATCATAGAGTCTATCTCAGAGCCAAAAATTTGTATTCCAACAGGTCTTTCATACTCATAAATATCAAGCTTTTGAACACTTTTGGCCGCATCTCTAATTAATCCTTCAGAAGAAATAAACTCCGTGTACATTAGGTCGGCCCCATGTTGCTTGCATAAAGCCCTAAATGGCGGATCACTCACATCCTCCATCGGAGCTAATAAGAAAGGAAAATCTCCTAATTCTATGTTGCCAATCTTAACCAATCCGTAAATTTGGCTGCAAAATTAAGGAATTGAGCATATTAAGATTTGTAAATGAAAAGCCAATATGGATTCAACTGATCGTATTCTTTCTGTTGGTGATTGCTTCTTTCTTAGTTTTTACGGTATTAGGGTTTGTTTTTGTAGGTGTTTTTTATGGTATAAATCCCATTACGAGCCCCTATTATTTATCAGATTACCAAAACCCTGAAGTAATTGATATTCTGAGGATTATTCAATTATTTAATTCTATTGGAGCTTTTGTGCTGCCTCCCATTTTATTTTGGGGACTTTCTAAACCCAAAGTAAACCCTCTGGCAAATAATCCTATAAGGCCAAGTTTATTTTACATGGCTTTTTTACTGATGGTTTTTGCGTTACCCTTTATTAATTGGATGGCTTATTTGAACGAACAAATTCATTTACCTGATGCTTTTGCTGAACTTGAAAAATGGATGCGTGACACAGAAGAAGCCGCAAAAGAGCTTACAGAGGCCCTTTTGAAAATGGACACCCCAACAAGGTTTATTATGAATATGATTGTAATTGGGGTTATTCCTGCAGTGGGTGAAGAATTCTTTTTTCGGGGTACTGTTCAACCATTAATTCAAAAGAAAACAAAAAACTACCATGTTGCAATTTGGGTAACCGCATTTCTTTTTAGTGCGCTACATGGTCAGTTTTTAGGATTTTTTCCAAGAATGTTTCTTGGAGCTATATTCGGATATTTATTTGTTTGGTCAGGAAATATTTGGGTTCCTGTAATAGGTCATTTAGCCAATAATGGCTTGGCTGTTTTAGCTAGTTATTACATTCAATTAGGTGAACTAAATCCCGATATTGAAAACCTTGGTAGAGATGAAATAAACTTCTCTTTATTTAGCTTTTTATTGATGGGAGGTTTTATTTTTCTTTTTTACAGAACTGCCAAAATGGAATAAAAAACCCCGATTAATTGCTTAATCGGGGCTCTTTTAATAAATCAATTCTTACCTGCTTACCCTTTCCATGGTAGCATAGTTTATTTTTAAAGCTTGTACTTTTCTTAGCTCTTGTTTTACATCGGTTACCACTCCCATTTTTGTTTCTTTATCAACTTTTAAAGAGGTAATCAATTTAGGAATTAAAACTTCATCAACCTCACTTCTTTTTTGCTCAACGTAAGGACCTACATCCTGCACTTTAGCAAATTGATCGTTTAATTGAATTCTAGGTTCTGTTCCATATTTTTTTACCTCATTGGGCTCACCTACGTAGATATAGCTTACTAAAGATTTATTTTCAATCTTTTCAATCTCTGTTGCCTGAGGAATATTCACCTTTACTTTAAGGTCAACCTCACGCATAACGGTGGTTACCATAAAGAAGAATAAAAGCATGAAAACAATATCAGGTAACGAGGCTGT
>JAAZVO010000070.1 GCA_018623405.1 Crocinitomicaceae bacterium | reverse complement strand
TGTTTGTTAAGGCTATCCAAACTCAAGTTGATGGAATTAATTCCAATTTCTTCAAGTTTAGCAATATGGGGTAAAGTATGTGTTCCGTTGGTGGTAAGGTTAACTTCTTCAATTCCTTTTACCTGCGTTAGCTTTTCTAAAAAAGGCATTACATCTTTACGTACAAAAGGTTCCCCACCGGTAATTCTCACTTTTGAGATTCCCTCTTCGGCAAACACTTTTACCAAGCGTAACATCTCTTCGTATGATAAAAGGTCAGTGCGGTTAATGTAGCGAATGCCATTTTCAGGCATGCAATAAAAACAACGCAAATTGCACCGATCGGTGATGGCCAACCGCAGGTAATTGATCTCTCTGCCGAATTTATCTTTTATCATGGGCGAAATGCGAAGATAGCAATCTACAAACCTTACTTTTGTGATGTAGATTGCTTTAGTATGAACATCAATTTAGTTGCCTTTGGTATTGCCCGAGATATTTTGGGAAACTCAACCCAAAAATTTGATTTAAAAAAGGGAAATACCATTGAAGAACTTAAAGCTGAGCTAACCAGTGAGTTTCCTAAGTTTGAGGAGTTAGCCTCTTTAAAATTTGCCGTAAATGAAACCTATCAACAAGATGATTTTTTACTTTCTGAAAACGATGAGGTGGTGATAATTCCACCGGTAAGTGGAGGATAATGATTGATATTCAACTAAAAGACAACGAACTAAAAACAGCGGATTGTGAAGCTTTTGTTGCGAGTGATGCCGCAGGAGGAACCGTGATTTTTGTAGGCACCGTGCGTAACCAAACCAAAGGCAAAAAAGTACTGCGTTTAGATTTTGAAGCTTACAAACCTATGGCCATTAAAGAAATGCGAAAAATTGCCGAGCAGGCCATGCAACAATTTGATGCCCTAAAAATTAGTATTCACCACAGGGTTGGCACTTTACAAATTGGAGAAATTCCGGTAATTATTGCGGTTTCCACTCCGCATAGAGCTGCCGCTTTTGAGGCTTGCCAATATTGCATTGATACCCTAAAAGAAACAGTACCTATTTGGAAAAAAGAGTATTTCGAAGATGGTGAAGTTTGGGTGGCGGCGCATCCTTAATTGAAGCTCAAATAACTTCCATTTCTAGCTCAAAACGTCCCTTTTTTGATCTCTATTTCGATAAAAATTGAGCTATTATTTAACTCTATAATTTTCGCAAAGCTATTCGAATGATTTCTAAATCATCTGACTAACTTCTAATCCAACTTTGCATCTTTACCCCAACCAAAACTTAACCATGTCCAACATTCACGTAGAAACCGACCGGCTCTACCTTAGAGATTTTGAAAAAAAAGATGCAAAAGCGCTTTTTGAGATGGACTCCATTCCGGAAGTACATACCTACCTGGAACGGAAACCGCTAACACAATTAAAACAAGCAGAGGAAGTGATTGAATGGTTACGCTTTCAATATAAAGAGTATGGCATTGGACGTTGGGCTTGCTTTTTAAAAGAAAATGATGCCTTTATTGGTTGGTGTGGATTAAAGATTGAAAAAGAATTTAGGCTTTTTACTTATAACGATTTAGGCTATCGGTTTCATCCACAATTTTGGGGAAAAGGGTACGGCTATGAGAGTGCCTTTGCATGCATGAACTATGCTTTTTACCAATTGGGTTGGAAAAAACTTAATGCTACTGCTGACGTACGAAATATTGCCTCCAATAAAATTTTACAAAAGCTAGGGTTTACACAAACTGAGCAATTTAAACATCGTGAAGACCTTTGTAATTGGTATGAAAAAACCGTATCTTAAAGGTTTAGTAAATTTTTAAATTAACAACTTTAAATATGATTTATCGACTCATTATCTTCTTTCTTTTAAATTTTGGAGCTTTAGGGATTGGTGGATTCTTTACCGGTCCGGGAGTTTCATCAGAATGGTATCAAAACCTCAACAAAGCACCTTGGACACCGCCCGGTTGGGTATTTGGTGCTGCTTGGACCACCATAATGATCTGCTTTTCTATTTACATGGCTTTGGCTTGGAGTAAAATTGAAAAACGGAATTTATTGATTGGGCTTTATGCTATTCAACTCATTTTAAATATTTCATGGAACCCGGTTTTCTTTCACTTTCAAAATGTTTTGTTTGGTCTCGTGGTAATTTCAAGCTTAACTGTTTTAGTTGGTTGGTTCTTAGTCGGCTATTGGAATGAACTTAAAATCATTAGCCTATTGGTATTGCCTTATTTTTTTTGGCTGCTGATAGCTACTTCATTAAACGGATATATACTTTTTAAAACTAAATATTCCTGATATTCTTCGTCAGATAGCTATCGGACAGACTCAGGATAAGAATTTATTTTAGTTGGTTTACATGAACATCCATTTGTGGGAATGGGAATTCTAATCCATGACCTTCAAATTCTTTGTACACTCTTTCATTAAAACCAAAGAAAACATCCCAATAGTCTGCAGCGTTTACCCAAGCCCTTACGGTAACATTAACAGAGCTATCTGCCAAAGCACCTAAACCAACAAAATATGCAGGGTCTTTTAAAACTTTAGGATTTTCCTCTAACATTTTTGAAATTACCTCTTTTGCTTTATCATAATCATTACCGTAAGCTATACCAACTGTCCAATCTACTCTTCTTGTTTCTTGTTTTGAGAAGTTGGTTAATGATCCTGTTGCTAACTGTCCGTTAGGAATAATAATTACCTTGTTATCAGGAGTAGTTAAAATTGTATTGAAAATTTGAATTTCTTTTACCGAGCCCATGTGCCCTGCTCCATCAATAAAATCTCCTACTTTATATGGTTTAAACAACAACACCATTACCCCACCAGCAAAGTTGGCAAGTGTGCCTTGTAAAGCTAAACCAATGGCTAAACCTGCAGCACCGATAATTGCAACAAAACTTGTCATTTCTATGCCTATCATACTCAACACAGAGATGATTAACATTGCCTTTAGAGAGATACTAATCAAAGTGCGTAACCAGCTTGAAAGCGTTGGTTCGAAATCTTGTTTGTCCATTACTTTTTTGGAGCCATTTACTAAAGCCTTAATAACAGCTATACCAATAATGTAAACCACAATGGCAACAAGAATATTTGTTCCATTTTCCATGATGTAATTCCACATCAAATCTTTGTATTCTTCTATTTTTTCCATAACTATTTGATTTCAGTTTTCGAAAATGAAAATAACTTATCAGTTAATTCCTATAAATCTTTTAAAATTCTTTTTAATTCGATAAAATGATCCTCAGAAACATCTAAATGCAATACAAAACGAATTAAGTTTTTACCCATTAGTATTCCTCTTACTCCTTTATCTGAGAGAGATTGAATAAAGGCTTTGTCATCAACTTCTTCTCTTAATTGAAATATTAAAATATTGGTATGTACCGGATAAGCCTTTTTTACAAAAGGCTTGTTACTTAAGATTGATGCAAGCTCTTTTGCTCTATCGTTGTCTGTTTTTAACCTTTCAATATTGTTATTGAGGGCATAAATTCCTGCTGCGGCCAAGTAACCGGCTTGCCGCATTCCCCCACCAAAAACTTTCCTAATTCTTCTTGCTTGTTTAATAAATACTTTTGAACCAATTAAAACAGAACCTACTGGAGCCCCAAGACCTTTAGATAAACAAATTGAAATAGAATCAAACAACCCACCTACAGCTTTTAAATCATATTTTTCCTCCACATGTGCGTTAAAAAACCTAGCTCCATCCATATGAAAAGCAATTCCATTTTCTCTAGCCGCAACCGATAATGCTTTCATTTCTTCAAACTTCCAAATTGCCCCTCCGCCTTTGTTGGTAGTATTTTCAATCTCTAACAAAGTGCTTTGAGGTTTATGGATATCATCGGGTTGAACTCTTTGTAGAAATTCCTTTACTCCAAATTTGCCATCATCGGAAGGAATTAAACTTACCGAGCAGCCCGCATTAAAGGCAATTCCGCCACCTTCATATTGATAAATATGGGCTTTTTCGGCACAAATAATATCATCGCCGGGCTTTGTATGCACCTTTATTGCTATTTGGTTTGTCATTGTGCCCGATGGACAAAATATTCCGGCTTCCATACCAAACAGCTCAGCCGTTTTTTGTTCTAACTCATTAATGGTTGGGTCTTCACCAAAAATATCATCGCCAACTTTGGCATTAAACATTGCCTGCAGCATTTTTGCCGTAGGTTTAGTTACGGTATCGCTTATCAAATCTATAAACATAGGTTGCAATATTCGGTTATATTTATCGACAACAAAATCAATATGCAATTTAATATTACCTATAAAATTTCATTGTTACTTGCTTGTGTTTTATTGTTTGGGGCAAGTTTAATTGGTCAAGAGCAAAAAGTAGCAGTTTTTTTAAAAGATAAACCTCAAAATGAGTTTAATCCTTACGAATACTTCGATCAAAAAGCTATTGAGAGAAGAATAAAACATGGGTTACCTCTATACAATGAAACAGACCTTCCATTAAATAGCAACTATGTTTCGAAAATTGGAGAAAATGTAATATCAATAAAGGGAGCTTCTAGGTGGTTAAATGTTGTTTTTGTTTATGCAACCTCAGAGCAAATTGAATTTCTAAAAGGGTTAGAATTTGTAAAAAAGTTGCAATTGATGACACCTGCAGAAAAGTCGTTAAGCTCAAAAAATGTAATTCTAGAACCTGCCAAATCTTTGATAAAAAAACAAGTAAACAGGTTAGGCTATGAATATTTTAAGAATGAAGGTATTGATGGAGCGGGGGTTAGAGTAGCTGTATTTGATGCCGGTTTTCCTTACGTAAACGAACATGAAGCTTTCGATCATTTAAGAAGCAATAATCGAATTTTAAAAACCTATGATTTTGTTGCAAAAAAAGAAGATGTTTATGGTAAAAGCAGTCATGGAGCAATGTGTCTTAGCAACATTACCGGAATTTCTCCTGAAGGCCCTTTGGGACTTGCAACGGGCGCTGAATTTCTATTGGCAAGAACAGAAAGAGGTTTGCTTGAGCCATTTTCTGAGGAAGAAAATTGGTTAATGGCGGCTGAGTGGGCCGATAAAAATGGGGCAGATATTATTTCATCATCTTTAGGGTACACCAAAAAAAGGTATGAAACCTCAGAAATGGATGGTAAAACAAGTTTTGTTGCCGAAGCAGCAAGGTTTGCTACAAGAAAAGGAATGTTAGTGGTTAATGCGGCAGGAAACGAAGGCACAGGGGAATGGAAAACTTTAGGAACTCCCGCCGATGTAGATTCTGTACTCACTGTTGGAGGGGTTCATCCTAAAACAGATTACCATGCGGGTTTTAGCTCTTATGGACCCAATGCAAATAAGCAATTAAAACCCAATGTTGTTGCTTATGGATTGGCGGCTGTAGCTGGCAAAAATCAATCGTATAAAATGGTTAGCGGTACCTCTTTTGCCACCCCGCTTGTAGCTGGTTTTGCTGCTTGTGTTATGCAACAATATCCTGAACTTACCAATATGGAGGTTTTTAAATTGATTGAAAAATCTGCCCATCTCTACCCTTATTTTGATTATGCTCATGGATTTGGCATTCCTCAAGCAGATGCAATTTTGAATTTAAAAGAACCTGTTCAGCCTACTTTTAAATTATTTAAAGAGGAAGGCACCTATACTGTTGAGGTAAATGAAATGCCTGAGGAAAAACCTACTTTCAAATCTGATGAATACATGTATTATCACTTTGAAAATAATAGCGGCTACCTCTCTAAATACTACGTAATAAAAATGGAAGAAAAACAACCACTTAATTTATTTAAAGATGAGTTTGAACCCTATGATGTTTTAAGAATTCATTATAGAGGTTATACAATAACCAAAGACTTAAAAGCAATTCAACAATGAAAAAAATATTTTTAGCCTTTTTGGCAACCTTTAGTTTATCTTTTCTGAATGCACAAGATGTAATTCTTGAAGAAACTGTTTTAGACTCTTTAACCGACCCAACCGAAGAGCTATTTGGCAAATCTTTTGGCGCCTCTGTAGCATTTGGCTTTCCACTTGGACCTGCACCGGGAGCAGGAGGAAAAGTAGAGTCATTCAGATCGCCCATGTTTACCTTTTCATTTAATTTTAAAAATAGATTCAATAAAATCTTTGGCGTAACTGCGGCTTTAAAGTATAGTAATGAAGTATATCGCTTAGACCAAAATGCGATTGATAAACAAAGTGTAATCTTCAATAATTTTGGGTTGGCAGCAGGTTTTAGACTATATGGCGGCACGGGCAAATTGAAAAAAAACTTTCTTGAATTAGGTGGTTATGGAGAATATTTAGCCGGCTCTAGAGTGGAAAGTGAAAATGATGTTTTAATTCAAAATGATCCTGTGATGAACATTGACCCATCAATTTCCAAAGATCACCTGTTTGTTGAAAGAAACCTTAGCATAACCAATGATGTTTTGTATGGTGTACACGCTAAAATTGCATCTGGCACCTTTGCACTTTATGGAAAATACAGATTAGCGGATTACTTTAACAATAACTCAACTTTTAATGAATTTCCTAGGCTTATTGCTGGAATAGAATTTGGCTTTTAAGATTCTAAAACCTCTTGGGCTTCTAAGGCGTTTAGCCTTTTAATAGCATAATCAAGCGAGTCTATATGTTTAAAATGAAGCCTTAGTTTACCATTTTTATCTTTCAACTCTACCTCGTTAGGGTGAGTTTTAAGAAAATCTAATACTTTTCCGAAAAAGGTAGATTGAAAGTAATCTGAACTTTGATTTGGCATGAAATGGCAAATCATTTTGTTGTTTTTTATTACTAGTTTTTCAAAACCCAAATGTTTACCAAGCCAACGTAACCTTATGGTATCCATTAAACTATAGGTTTGCTTTGGAAGCGGCCCGAATCTATCAATTAAATGCTGAGCAAATTCTTGCAATTTTTCTTCATTTTCAATGTCGCTTAGCTCTTTATACAGGCTTAATCTTTCTTCGATGTTATTTACATAATCATCGGGTATCATGATTTCAAAGTCGGTATCTATTTGGCAATCATCTACAAAATCGTGCGCTTGTTGCTCATCTGCGAAAAACTCTTTAAATTCATTTTCTTTTAATTCCTGAATTGCCTCATTTAGTATTTTTTGAAAAGTTTCTAAACCAATATCAGAAATAAATCCGCTTTGCTCTCCCCCAAGTAAATTACCTGCCCCTCTTATATCTAAATCGCGCATGGCTATGTTAAAACCGCTTCCTAAGTCAGAAAACTCTTCAAGTGCCTTTAGTCTTCTTCTCGCCTCATTGGTTAGTGTTGCCATTGGCGGAGCTAATAAATAACAAAACGCTTTTTTGTTAGACCTACCTACCCTACCTCGCATTTGATGTAAATCGCTTAAGCCGAAGTTTTGGGCGTTGTTGATAATAATGGTATTTGCGTTTGGTATATCTAAACCCGACTCTATGATGGTTGTTGCTACCAAAACATCAAAATCGTGTTCAATAAAATCCATCATTATTTCCTCTAATTGCTTGCCATCCATCTGCCCATGGGCAACTTTTACTTTTACTTCAGGACAAAGCTTTTTTATCAGATTGGCAACTTCATGAATATTCTGAACCCGATTATGCACAAAGAAAACTTGACCTTCTCTAGAAACTTCATAGTAAATGGCATCGCGTATGGTTTCTTCGTTAAAAGACCTTACTTCTGTTTGCACAGGGTATCTATTTGGTGGTGGTGTATTTATTATGGATAGGTCTCTAGCCTTCATTAACGAAAACTGCAGCGTTCTTGGAATAGGTGTGGCGGTTAAGGTTAAAGTATCTACATTGGCTTTTAAGGTTTTGAGTTTATCTTTTACTCCTACACCAAATTTTTGCTCTTCATCAATAATCAATAAGCCTAAGTCTTTAAATTTTATGTCTTTCCCCACTATTCTATGTGTACCCACTAAAATATCTACCTCGCCGGCTGCTAGCTTCTTTAAAGTTTCGGTTTGTTGCTTTCTTGTTTTAAATCGGTTTATATAATCTACTGTACAAGGAAATTCTTTCAATCTTTTTGAAAAAGTTTTAAAGTGCTGTAGCGCCAAAATAGTGGTTGGCACCAAAACAGCCACTTGTTTACCATCGGTAACCGCTTTAAAGGCAGCTCTAATGGCTACTTCTGTTTTTCCAAAACCTACATCGCCACACACCAATCTATCCATTGAGGTTTCAGATTCCATATCAACCTTAACATCTGCCGTAGCCTTTTCTTGGTCGGGTGTATCTTCATATATAAAAGAACTTTCCAACTCATGTTGTAAATAAGTATCCGGAGTATATTGAAATCCTTTTTGGGCTTTTCTTTTTGCGTAGAGTTTAATTAAGTCGAAGGCAATTTCTTTTACCTTCTTTTTTGTTTTTTGCTTGAGTTTGCTCCAAACTTGTGTACCCAATTTATTTACAGATGGTAATGTACCTTCTTTACCCGTATATTTTGCAATTCTGTGTAAAGAGTGAATGGAAACATAAAGCAAATCTCCATCCTTGTAAATTAGTCTTATTGCCTCTTGTTGTTTTCCGTTTACATCTATTTTTTCAAGACCATCAAATTTTCCTACGCCATGGTCTATATGAGTAACATAATCGCCTTTTTGAAGATTTGTAAGCTCTTTAATGGTAAGGGCTTGTTTGGTTTTTGTAAAACCCTCTTTTAACCTAAACCTGTGGTAACGCTCAAATATTTGATGATCGGTATAAATAGCAACTTTTTGATGATTATCAACAAACCCTTCATGTATGTTGAGCATTAAGGTGGTATAATCTAAATCTGTGTTAATATCTTCAAAAACACGATGAATACGCTCAATTTGCTTTGGAGAATTAGCCACCAAAATGGTTTTGAAACCTTTTTTTTGCTTTTCTGATAAATGCTCAGAAAGCATATCAAAATTCTTATTAAAATGTGGCTGAACTTTTTGGTCAAAATCAACCGTAAAGTCTGCTTTTATTAAATTTTTACCCGAAGTATCAAAAAGCGGGTGTTGCAACATTATTTTCCGGGTTTCTTCAGAAGATATGTACAGCTCGTTTGGCGGAAGATGTAATGTTTGGTTAGGCAACTTGGCAAAAGCCTCTTCGGCGTTTGTATATTCTAAGTCTATTTTTTCTAAGGTGAGGTTAATATCCTGTGTCCAAATGGTAGTTGAAGGGGTAAGAAACTCAAAAAACGACTCTCTTTGCTCATTTAGCATTGAAGCTTGAACGTTAGGCAGAATACTAATCTTAGCTAGAGGTTTTATACTTAATTGTGAAGAAGGGTCAAAACTTCTAATCGATTCTACTTCATTTCCAAAAAGTTCAACTCTATATGGATACTCATTCGCAAATGAGAAAATATCGATAATACCGCCTCTTATAGAAAACTGACCCGGCTGATAAACGAAGTCTTCTCGTTCAAAATCTAAATCAACTAATAAATCGATAATAAACTCAAGGTCAAGTAAATCGCCTCGCCTAATATCTAGTGTATTTTTCTTGAGTAACTTTTTGGTTACTACTTTTTCTGTTACCGCCTCCGGGTAAGTAATTACCAAACATTTGTTTTTCCTTTTTGAGAGATTGTCTAGCGTTTCTGCTCGTAAAAGAATATTAGTGTTATCCGTTTTTTCTTCTTCTTGGTAAGGAAACCTATATGAGCTCGGAAAAAACAACACATTGGTTTCACCTAAAATACTTTGAAAATCGTTAAAAAGGTAAGCAGCTTGCTCTTTATCATTTAAAATAAAAAGGTGAAACCCTTTAAGTCTTTCGATAATTCCTGCAGCTACAAAAGCTTCACCCGAGCCCCTTAAATTAGACAAAGCAAACTTGGGCGCGTCTAAAATTTCAGCATTAGAAACGATAGTATTTACCTCTTCGCTGTTGGCGAAAAGCTGCTTAAGTTCATCTAAGGTAAGTGCCATAAATGAGGTTGCAAAAGTAACCTAGAAAAACAGGGAATGTTTTAAAGCCTTGAAAAAATTAGCCTCCAAACTCATTTATGAACTCATGAGCCTTTTCAACCATTTTCTTAGAACCAATAAATAATGGCACTCTTTGGTGTAAGTCTGTTGGTTTAATATCTAAAATGTTTTGGTGTCCATCTGTAGCTAAACCGCCCGCCTGTTCAATAATATAGGCCATTGGATTGCACTCGTAAAGTAACCTTAGTTTTCCATTTGGGGCCTTTTTACTTGTGGGGTAAATGTAAACTCCACCTTTTATCATATTACGATGAAAATCTGCCACTAATGAACCAATATACCTTGAAGTATAAGGCCTATCGGTTGCTTCATCTTCTTCTTGACAATACTTAATGTACTTTTTTACCCCCTCAGGAAAATGAACGTAATTTCCTTCGTTTATGGAGTAGATTTTTCCTTCTTCCGGAATTTTCATGTCTGGATGTGAAAGGTAAAAAACACCTATTGAAGGGTCATAGGTAAAGCCGTTTACACCATTCCCTGTTGTAAATACCAACATGGTTGAGCTTCCGTAAATTACATACCCTGCAGCAACTTGTTTTCTACCTTCTTGTAAAAAATCTTCTTTGGTTGCTTTTGTTCCGTATGGTGAAACCCGTCTGTATATTGAAAAAATAGTACCTATAGATACGTTTACATCAATATTCGAAGAACCATCTAAAGGATCGATGAGTAAAATATATTTTCCTTGTTTCGAGCGTTCGTTGTCAAAAGCAATGTACACATCTTGCTCTTCAGAGCCAATTCCGCAAACATCTCCTCTAACTTTAATTGCCTCCAAAAACTTCTCATCGGCAAAGAGGTCAAGTTTCTGTTGGGTTTCACCTTGAACATTCTCAATTCCGGTTTCTCCCAAAATATCAACCAAGCCTGCTTTATTTACTTCTCGGTTTACTACCCGAGCTGCTAATCTAATAGCACTTAACAGTCTTGATAACTCACCTGTGGCATACTTAAAATCGTTTTGCCTATCAATTACAAATTCGCCTAAAGTTGTAAATCCGCTCATATTTCAAAATGTGGTGGTCAAATATCGCATTTCTGGGTAATTTATTTTTTGACAGATGTCATTCATTTTACATTTGAAAAAACATTTGCATGATTTCTATCAGAAAAGGAACCGAAAAAGACGTTGCTAGTCTTTTAAAATTAATAAAAGAGCTTGCGGTTTACGAAAAGGCAGGCGACCAAGTTGTAGTTACAGAACAGCAATTAATTGCGGATGGATTTGGCGAAGAAAAAATATTCGATTTTTTCGTTGCAACAGAAATAGGAAAGGTAATTGGTATTGCCTTGTATTACACTAAATATTCTACTTGGGAGGGAAAATGTATTTATCTTGAAGACATAATTGTAACCCAAAGTGCCAGGCAAAAAGGA
>JAAZVO010000069.1 GCA_018623405.1 Crocinitomicaceae bacterium | reverse complement strand
TGGAGAGCAACAGCGTGATTTTGTTTATGTAAAAGATGTTGTTTCGGTTTGTGAGTTTTTGATGACTCAAAAGCCTCAATCAGGTATATATAACTTGGGTTCTGGTAAGGCACGAACATTTAATGATCTTGCCATCTCAACATTTAAATCACTAGGCTTAACTCCTCAAATAGAATATATTCCAACACCTGAAGATATTAGAGATAAATACCAATATTTCACTGAAGCTTCAATGCAAAAGTTAATAAATCAAGGGTATAAAAAAGAATTTTATTCTTTGGAGGAGGGGGTAGAAGATTACGTCAAAAACTATTTAAGTAAAGAAGCTTATCTCTAAAGTTGTTGTTCTATTTCTTTTAGTTGCTTTTTGATAGAAGATAGCCTCTCGAAAATTTCTAATCTATTTTGGCGTTGCTGCTCCATAGCATCGCCCTCTTTAAGTTTTTTCTTGGCTCCTTCTAAGGTGTAGCCTTTTTCTTTTACTAATGAGAAGATAACCTTAATATTCTTAAGATCGTCATTTGTAAATAGTCTGTTGCCTTTTTTATTTTTCTTAGGTTTTAAGATATCAAACTCTTTTTCCCAAAACCTAATTAATGATGTATTAACATTATACATTTTGGCAACTTCACCAATTGAATAATATAATTTCTGAACTTTTCTTTCCTTGTAAGGCATTAGTCAAATGATTGAATTGGAGCAGATGAAATTTTAATCATTTCCTCATATTGTTGAGGAGAAAGATCATTGTAATAAAAGTTTATCGGATTTATTTTCTTTCCGTTTTTCATTACCTCATAATGCAAGTGCGGAGCAGTACTTCTTCCTGTATTTCCAACAAATCCAATAACGTCACCTCTTTTTACCTTTTGCCCTCTCCTAACATTAAATTTACTTAAGTGGGCATATAAAGTTTCATACCCATAGCCATGGTCAATAATTATATGATTTCCGTAACCACGGTTTGAGCGTTTTACTTGCTTAATAATGCCATTTCCTGAAGAATAAATTTCAGTTCCTGTTTTGGCTGTAAAGTCTTGTCCGTAATGCATCAACGGAATTTTTAAAATAGGGTGGGTCCGCATACCATAACCTGATGACATTCTAGTAAGGTCTTTATTGGCAATAGGCATAATGCTTGGGATAGAAGCTAACATATCTTCTTTTCTTTTTGCCATTTCAAAAACCTCATCATATGATTTTGATTGAATATAAAGTTGCTTTGTAAGTTTGTCTAATTTCTTGCTTGTATTCACTAAAAGATCAGAACTTTCAAACCCTTCTAAGTTTTCATATCTGTTAACACCACCAAATCCGGCTTCTCTAATATTATCGGGAATTGGTTCTGCTTCAAAAATTACACGATAAATATTGTCATCTCTTTTTTGGATGTCTTTAAGGACATCGGCAAACTGATCAAGTCTTTTATTTAATAATTGATATTGAAGCTGAAGTTGCTTGTTTTCTTGCTTCAACATCTTTTCCTTTGGAGAATCAAAAACAGTGTAAGTCAACAAGATGAAAATTACTGCAAATACCAATCCTGTAGCAGCATAGCCTAAAATTTTAAGGAAATAATCCTTAAATGAAAGTTCTATTCGCTCGTATGAGAGGGTTTTGGTATTGTATTTATATTTTCGCGCCATCGGAAAATTCCAGATTGCAAAAATAGTCAAATACTCTAACTTTGCAAATATCAGGGTTTTACGGCAGGTTGATTTAACAATAAATTGAATAATGCCATTAACATCAAACGAAATTCGTTCACAATTTTTTGAGTTTTTCAAGTCAAAAGGCCACAAAATTGTACCATCAGCGCCCATCGTGCAAAAAAATGATCCCACATTAATGTTTACCAATGCGGGAATGAATCAGTTTAAAGATTACTTCTTAGGAAATAGAAATCCGGAAAACACTAGAGTGGCCAACTCTCAAAAGTGCTTGAGAGTTTCCGGGAAGCATAACGATTTAGAAGAGGTAGGAGTAGATACTTACCATCATACAATGTTCGAAATGCTTGGTAACTGGTCTTTTGGTGATTATTTTAAAGAGGAAGCTATTGCTTGGGCATGGGAGTTACTTACAGAAGTTTATAAATTAGATAAAGACAAACTTTATGTTACCATCTTTAAAGGTGATGAGGCTGATGGCCTAGGTGAAGATGCCGAAGCAAAAGAGTTTTGGAAAAAATGGATTCCGGAAGAGAGGATTTTATCCTTTTACAAAAAAGATAACTTTTGGGAAATGGGAGATGTAGGCCCATGTGGACCTTGCTCTGAAATTCATATTGACCTTAGGCCGGAGGATGAAATAAACCAAACACCTGGTAGTCAACTTGTAAATAAAGACCACCCATTAGTAATTGAAATTTGGAATTTAGTTTTTATTCAATACAATAGAAGAGCAAACGGTAGCTTGGTAGAATTACCAAACAAACACGTTGATACGGGAATGGGTCTAGAAAGGCTAACCATGGCCTTGCAACATAAAGTTGCGAATTACGATACAGATTTGTTCACCGGATTAATTCAGCAAATTGAAAATTTCTCAGGAAAAACCTATGAAAAAACGGGCTCTAAAAAAGATGTTGCAATAAGGGTTATTGCAGATCATCTAAGAGCTGTTTCTTTTTGTATTTCTGATGGACAATTACCATCTAGTAATGGAGCAGGATATGTAGTAAGAAGAATTTTAAGGCGAGCAATTAGATATGCATACAGCTTTTTAGACTTAAAGCAAAGCTTTATTTATGCCTTGGTTCCTGTATTAGTAAAAAAATTAGGTGAAAACTTCAAAGAGTTACAGGCTCAAGAAGAATTAATTAAAAATGTAATTAAGGAAGAAGAAGAAAACTTCTTGAACACACTTGAAAAAGGTATTGAAAAATTAAATGATATTGTTGCCAACACCAATTCAAAAGTTGTTTCAGGAAAGCAAGTTTTTGAGTTGTATGATACATTTGGTTTTCCAGTTGACCTCACCAATTTAATGTTAAAGGACTTTGATAAAGAGGCCGATTTAGCAGGGTTCGAAGAAGAGTTAAACAAGCAAAAACAACGATCAAAAAATGCAGCGGTTGTAGAAACCGACGATTGGGTAGTAATTTTTGACGATAAAGTTGAGGAGTTTGTTGGGTATGATAAGTTGGAAACAAAGGTTAAGATTACCAAATACAGAAAAATAGTACAGAACAAAAAAGAGCTGTATCAATTAGTATTTAACATCACTCCCTTTTATGCAGAAGGAGGGGGGCAGGTAGGCGATATTGGCTATATTGAAAATGGAGAGGACAAAGTTTCTATAATTAATACTAAAAAAGAAAATGATGTAATTCTTCATTACGTAGAAAAATTGCCTTTACGGTTAGAAAGCATTTTTACCGCAAAAGTGAATAATTCAAGTAGGGTTAACACAGCAAGAAATCACTCTGCCACACACCTATTGCATTTTGCCTTAAGAACTATTTTAGGTAATCATGTAGAGCAAAAAGGTTCATTGGTACATCCCGAATATTTAAGGTTCGATTTTTCCCATTTCCAAAAGCTATCGTATGATGAATTATTGGAGATAGAAAAAATGGTGAATCATTTAATTATGGAAAACCAGAGTTTAGAAGAAAAGCGAGGAGTACCTATGGGAGAAGCTCAAGAAATGGGAGCAATGGCTTTGTTTGGTGAAAAGTATGGTGACCTAGTAAGAGTTATAAAATTTGGTGATTCTACAGAGCTGTGTGGAGGTACACACGTTAGTGCTACAGGAAATATTGGCTATTTTAAAATAACAGCTGAAAGTGCAGTAGCCTCCGGAATTAGAAGAATAGAAGCCGCAACAGGAGAAAAGGCCTTTGAGTACCTAAACCAAAATATTAAACTGGTTGAAGATTTAAGACAATCTTTAAAATCGAAAAACTTAAAAAAATCTGTAGAAGAGTTAGTTGAGAAAAATAAATCACTAGAAAATAAAATTGCAGAGTTGCAAAAGGCAGCTGCAAGCAATGTAAAGGGAGATTTAATTGGAAAAATAGAATCTAAATTTGGTTTAAACCTTTTAAAATCGCGAGTTGATTTAGACCCCAAATCAATTAAAGATTTGGCTTTTCAACTAAAAGCAGAACAAAACAACTTGGCACTTTTACTTATTGGGGAGAATAATGGAAAAGTAAACTTGAATATTGCTTTTTCTGATGATCTTGTTAAGGAAAAGGGATTCCACGCAGGAAATATTATTAGAGATTTAGCAAAAGAAGTAAACGGCGGTGGCGGAGGTCAACCGTTTTTTGCTAGTGCCGGAGGTTCAAACCCTTCTGGTATAGATAAAGCCTTGGAAAAATTTGATGAGTTTTTAAAATAAAAAAAAGGGGTAAGCCCCTTTTTTTATTGTTTAATTATTTGTTTGGTAATGGTAGCATTATAACTAATTGCTTTTATCAAGTAAACTCCTGCAGGCAAACTCGAGATATCAATAACTATATTGTTTCCATTGTTTTGATAAGCTCTATCAAATACCGGTTTACCGGTTAAGTCTTCAATTTGCAAACTAAAATTATCTTTTAGGTTTTGCGAAATTGTAATTAAATCAATTGCAGGGTTAGGAAATACATTTAATGTTTCATTTGCATTCAATTCAGCACCTGTTCCCGGCAAAATAACTTCTAACTCTTTACTGAAAAAGTCTGTACCACAATCATTAGAAATTTGAAGGGTAGCTACATAAGTTCCGGGATTAGCATAATAATGAATAGGGTTTTGAAGATTTGAAGTATCTCCATCTCCAAAATCCCAAGAGTAATTGGCGTTAGGATATGCTTTACCAAAAAACTTAACCGTGTACCCAATAGTTTGGTTAGTAAATTCAGCATCTGGAATTGTTGTTGAAATAACATTAGTACTAGCATTACTTTGGCAACCAAATAAATCTGTAAAGGTTACAGAATATGTTCCTGTAGTATTAGCTAAAATAATTGGGGTAGTTTGTCCGCTGCTCCAGTTGTAATTTCCTGGACCGGTTCCCGGGTCAAGAAATATTGATTGCCCTCCACAAAGAGAAGTATCTGAAGGTAAACTTACCTCTTGAGATTGCGTAATGAAAATAGTATCTCTAGTTACACAAGCATCAACATCAATTACCTCAACAGAATAGATACCTGAAGTATTTACATTAATTGTTTGACTTGTTGACCCATTATTCCATAAATAGGTAGCATTGTTTACTCCTGCATCTAACTGGAGTGAGGTATTAGCACAAAGATTTGTATCGCTGCCTAAGCTAGCAGCAGGCGATAAGGAGACAACGATGGTATCTGTTGAAATACCGCAAACGTTTTCTGAAACTACTGAATAAGTACCAGGTTCTGTTACAGTAATAGCTGCTGCAGAATCTCCGGTTGACCAAGCATTATAAAAGTCATTAAAGTTTAAACTTCCGTTTAACAACACTGCAGTTCCCTTACAAACAATAGTATCATTACCTAAATCTAAATTTGAAATAGGAGAATATTCATCGGCACCGATATCAGGATTAGTTGAATTTCTAAAGTCTCCATCAATATCAACACTAACAAAAGGTGTAGGTATTCCTAAGTTGTTTAAATCAGATGAACATAAGTGTAAATCTGTTGAACTGAAAAAAGAAGGAGCAGTTGAAGCGGAATTTTGGTCATCCCCAATACTACCAGACCATTGATTTATACTAATGAAAGTATTGTTTTTATGTCTGGCTATTGCGCTTCCATTTGAGTAAATATTGTTATAATCAGATTCAAACGCAGGAAAGCCGGCAGTTTCCTGATAATCTAAGCCATAACCTCCATCGAAGTTGGCTAAAATATTATTGATTACTCTATTTGCACCACCACCGGCTAATTCTAAAGCGGCTGAAACCCCTGAAGCGTGGTTAACCGCAATAGAGTTATTGATATAATTCATAAATGCAGACTCTATTGCATTAATTCCATAGGCATCTACCGTTGTTGAGTCTCCTACAGCAATAAAGTTGTTGTAAATAACCCCGGGTGAAATCGGTAATCCTTCGCATTTATCTAGAATAATTCCGTTAGATGGCCATCCTGATGCACTTCCAATTTGGTTTCCAAATACTCTTAAGAATCCTTTGTTTTCAATAATATCCAAACCAAAAGAAGAGCTTCCTGATGCATTATTTGATGAAAAAGTGTTTCCGCTAATTTCAGAATTTCTTGTATTGCTTAAGTGAGCTCCACCAAAGTAGGCGTTATTGAAAACGTTATTTTTTAAATATACTCCGGCAATTAAGCTATCCTCATTTTTTCCTATAAGGTTCAAACCTAAATTACCACCAATAATTTCTGAGTTTTCAAGGATAAATCCACTTCCGTAGGCTTCGTTAAAAAACACTACATTTTGATTTGTGGAGGTTGATGAACTTGAGCTAGAGTTAGTTAAAACTGAGTTTAGAATATTTAGGTTCTCAATTTCCCCGTTTACATTAAATACATTTCCTGAGTTCGAGCCATTCTCAAATTGAATATTCTCGAAATAGAAATTTTTTGGAGAGCTTAGTGTTATTAAGCTTTGACTTCCAATTATAGTAGTATCAATAATAATTACATTGGAATTATTGCCATTTTCAGCTCTGAATATTACAGGCCTGTCAGGAGCAGTATTAAATACCTCATTAAAGTTTAAACTACCATAATAAACTCCATCTCTTATGTTAAATACTAAAGAATCGCAAACGGCTCCAAAACTATCTACAAATTGTTCTGCAAGTTGCATAGTTGGAAAGTCGATATCAAATATTCCTCCTACGTTATAAGTACCTGAAACGCCTTCTCTAATTAGTAACTCTAAAGTATCATTTTCTGCAGAGCTATCTGGAATTCCATTTGGGTCTTCAGTCCAACATTTAAAAATGTCGTTTCTTTCAAATCCCGGCGGAAATGTACCTACAAGAATATTTGAAGCAATAGCATTCTGAGCTAAATTTCCATTCCAGGTATAAGTGTTAACCAGAAAAGTGTTACCGTTTCTAATAACAGTCCAATTAATTTTTACATTATTTAAGTTGTTAAGCCCTCTATTTTGAATTGATACTCTTACATCTTTAGAGTTATCACAAATTGCTTGTCCGGGCTTATCTAATGCTGTTGGTTGTGCGTCATTTGGAATAGTTGGAACATCAAATATTTCAATTTCTCTAAAGTTTGGATTTGATGTTTGTCCTCCAGTAGTCATTTGCAGAGCAGTTAACCTAAATCTTGATGCAGTAAACTTCGGAAAGGTCACTGTAGATGAACAAGCAGGAGTCAAATTAGAAAATGTATATACATTTACCCATGAACCTCCGGCCCATCTTTGTATGGTAGCTCCAGATAAAAACCGAGTATTATTTTGTGCGTGGTGAATTACAATTTTATCAATTGTAAAAGATTTTGGGAAGTCTACTTGAATCCAATCGACACCTGGGGTGGTGCTTGGCGGGTTTGATGTTGACATCCACATTTGCTGTGTACCGCAAGTTCCATAATTTAAATCGTTTAAAGTTGATGGAGGAAAACTTACCGAAGCTCCCGTGCACGTAAACGTACCTTGAGGGGCAATATTTGTTTGAGCGTTTAAAAGCCCAATAAAAAGAGAAGTTACAAATAGGGCGGTAAAGTATTTTTTAAGCATAAGGTTCCTATTATTATTCACGTAAAAATAGAAATAATATGCAAAAAAAAAGCGGCTAATTAAGCCGCTTTACAAAAATTACTCTAATATCAATCGTTTCGTCAACTTTTCTTTATCAGATTGAATGGTTATGAGGTAAACTCCTTTTCCAAAATTTGAGAGGTCAACAACCTTATTCAAACCAACATAGTTTTCATTGTGAACGAGCTTTCCTTCCAAAGATTCAATTCTTAATTGATAACTATTCATTTCCTGTGTCATGATATTTACAATTCCTTTGGTAGGATTAGGGTAAAATACTACATTATTATTAGTTCCAAATTCATTCACAGAAACATTAACAGGTACTTCTTGGCTTGAAAAGTCAGCACCACAATCATTTGTAATTTGTAGTGTTACCACATAATTACCCGGAGGGTTGTACAAATGGGTTGGGTTTTGAAGGTTTGATGTATCACCATCACCAAAATCCCATGAATACATTGCATTAGGATAAGGGTTTGCAGCAAAAACAACCGTATTGGCTACCATTGAAGCAACAGAAAACTGAGCATCGGGAATGGTAGTTGAAATAACATCAACAGAACCTGTTGAGGTACAACCAAAAATATCAGTAAAAGTTACGCTGTAGGTTCCTGATGTATTTGCTAGAATAATTGGTAAGTTTTGTCCGGTACTCCAACTATATGTACCTGGGCCAGTCTTCGGATCTAAGAATACAGAAGCACCACCACATAAAGAAGTATCATTTGGTAAATCAACTTCCTCTGATTGTGTTATAAAAATTGTATCACGAGTTGCGCAATTGTTAACATCAGTAACTGTTACAGAGTAAATTCCTGCACTATTTGCAGTCTTGGTTTTACTTGTTTCACCTGTATTCCAACTATAAGTACTATTGGCAACATTTGCATCTAAAGTAATAGTTAACTGAGCACAGATATTTGTGTCATTTCCTAGGCTAGCCGCAGGAGATAACCCAATTACAATTGTATCTGAAGCTAAACCACAAATATTTTCTGAAATAACAGAGTATACGCCGGGTTGAGAAACTGTAATAGATGCAGTTGAATCACCGGTTGACCAAGCAGTATAAAAATCGTTGTAGTTTAAAGCCCCAATTAAGGCAATTTCAGTTCCCTTACAAACAACTGTATCTTTACCTAAGTCCAAATTTCCAACAGATGAATATTCATCAGCTCCAATATCAGGAGTTGTAGAACTTCTCATATCTCCATCTAAATCATACATCACCAATGGCATAGGTTTACCTAAGTTATTCATGGCATCACTACAGGCATGTAAATCATAGTCACTAAAGAAACCTGGATTAATGGAAACTGAGTTTTGATCGTCACCGATGTTAGATGCCCATTGCCCAACAGTTAAGTAGCTATTGTTTTTATGTTGGGTCACAAACTGTCCTGTTGAATAAAAGTTATTATGGTCAGATTCAAATACAGGGAAGCCTGCTACCTCTTGGTAATTAGAAGCTACTCCACCTGCAAAGTTTGCTAGGTTATTATTTACCACTCTGTTTGCACCACCACCATCAATTTTTAAGGCAGATGACGAAGACTCATTTCCATTTACTCTAACGGAATTATGAATGAAATCGGCAAACGAAACCCCTGTTGCTAAAACCCCATTCATGTTTGCTCCTGAAGAATCACCAATGGCGATTGAGTTATTAGTAATATTAGCCCTTTTAGCAGGAATTCCTGCACTAAACTGAATGTTTATTCCTGTTGAAGGCCACCCTGAGCCACCGATTGTATTATTTGAAATATTTAAACCGCCTTTATTTCCATCAACTAGAATTCCGTTAGAAGACGAAATATTTGTAGAGTTTGAATAAATATGATTATTTGAAATTTCAATGTCGCTAACGCTTCCAATTGAAATTGCAGACTGAACTTGATTTTCAAAGATGTTATTATGCAACATAAGACCTGATTCGGTAGTATCTATATTTCTACCTCCGGTAATAATTGCATAAGAACCATTCATAAATTTTGACCCAGTTACATGAAGATCATTTTCCCAAGTATAATCATCAGTATATAGTAAAGCGTAGTTATCAGATGTGCTTGTTCCGGAATAGTTGTTTTCAAAAGAACAATTAAAAAACGATACTCCTTCTGAATATCCAGCTAGTTCTACTGCTCTGCGTGCATTCCCTTTAGAATTATTTACAAAGTTGATGTTCTCAAAATAAACGTGATTGGTCATGTTTACTTTAAACACAAAATTGTCAGCTGAAGTAGAGGTGGTATCTAGGAAAACAACATTAGCTGCCGCTCCATTTTCTGCCCTAAAAATAATAGGGGAGTTTGCGGAGGTATTCACTATATCATTTATTGAATGATGACCATAATAAACACCATCTCGAACGTTAAAGATTAAGCTATCGCAAACGGCTCCAAAACTATCAGCAAAATTGGTTGCTAAATCTAAAGTTGGGAAATCGATATCGAAAATACCACCAACATTATATACTCCAGAAATTCCTTCTCTTATTTGAATTGAAACGGTGTCTTGGTCTGCAGAACTATCTGGAACACCATTTGGATTCGCGGTCCAAAATTTAATGATGTCACCATTTTCAAATCCGGGGGCAAATGTTCCAACAGTTGTTGAGTTTGATACGGTATTTGGAGCTAAATTCCCCGACCAATTATACGTTGTAGTGGGGAATGCAACTCCGTTTCTTATTACTGTCCAAGAGATTTCAGCAGTATTTAAATTTCCTGTTCCTCCATTAAGAATTGAAACTGCAATATCTTTAGAATTATCGCAGATTGCAGCCCCTGGCTTAATTAATTCAGCTGCTGATGCATCGTTAGCAAACGGTGGTTCAATTCTAAATCTTATTAAAGGCCTGTTGGTTGGCGATTGATTGCTATTACCTGGGTTACCGCAAACTCCTGAAGCATCTGCCCTGTAGGTTCTGCTTGCATTAAAAGGTAAGCCCGTAGCCCACTCAACAGAAGCATTACCATTGGAAATGTAGGATGAGTTTTGAGAGCAGACTTCAATGATAATGTTATCAGAACCATTCCATGAGATTTCTGGAAAAGAAAATGTATTCCAACCGGCACTTGCTGTGTAAGTTACTGGTCCGTAAACTGGTGAACCCATATTTGTTTCCCATTGGGTTAAAGAACCTGTTGAAGATGTAGTTTTTACCCAAACTGTATAGCCTTGTAAAGCTGGCACAGCATTTACATTTAACACATTAAATGCAATTTCAGTAATATCTCCTTTAGATGCTCCGGCTGCTTGCATCTCCGAAGCAAGAATTAAATATTGCTGCCTGTTTCCCCAATACCAATTTGCAAAAGGGGTTGGATATCCTGTACCTCCATTAGAACCAGCCCCAGTTCCGATAACATAGTCTGTTGCTTGTGAAAAGGTTGGAAGTGAAATAATTAAGGAAAAAAGTAATACGTAGATTTTTCTCATAGCTTTCTGGTTTTTGGCTCAAAAAACCATCAAGAGAATTTCTTCCCTTGATAGTTTCTTATCATTTTATATCAAATCTTTCTATGTATTGATCTGTTTTTGTTTTCAATTTTAAAATATAAGTTCCTTTAGCAATATCTAAATTAAGATTGATTAGGTTGCTAGCAGCTGTTGCAATGTTGTAGTTGTTGTACACCATTCTGCCTTGTAAGTCAATCACTTCAATTGAAGAAACTTCGTTTGCTTGATCAATCAAAATATTAATCATACCATTTGAAGG
>JAAZVO010000314.1 GCA_018623405.1 Crocinitomicaceae bacterium | reverse complement strand
CATCGCTAACTTGAAGGTTTAAGTTGAAGGCAGGTAGCTTAGTATCTGAATAGGTTCCCTTTGCCAACCCCGAAAGTAAAAAGTTACCTGATGTTTCAACGCCTTCAAAATCTTTTGAGTAAACCGCAGGCACCAAACTCAAAACACTTTTAAATGAGTTGTTTGGAGCGCCGAATGTTAAATCCATATCAATATCATCTGCAGGCATTGCTAACCAACCATCAAAAACCAAGGTTAATTGATTCAACAATAATTCATTGTCTTTAAAAGTGAATTTGAAGTTGGTTAAATCCATCTCTAAATCCATATCAAGATCAACTTTTGTTTTGTTAAGGTATGCCAAACCCTCATATTTCATGGTAAAGGCTTCCATTTCAGATTGTGTTTCGAGCAAGAAAACATCCATTGTAAAATCGCCTTTTCCGATATGGTTAAAGCCTTTCATTTCCATGAAAAAATCATATAGTTGATCATCGTACGTGATGTTTACATTCTCTAGACTGTAATTTTGAAGGGCAATTTTGTAATCCTCACCCGAGCTTTCAGCCTCTTCTTCTTCAACGGCTTCATCAGAAGGTAAAGCGATATCGTAATTTGCTTTGCCGGTTTTTAAAACTTTCACGTAAATTGAAGCATCGCTAACCGAAAAGCTTTTTATTGAAATTTGAGAACCTGTTACCACATTCATCAAATCAAGGGTAAAACTTAAAGTTCCTATATCTGCCAATGCCAAACCCTTAAAGTCATCTTTTCCAATCACTTTTACATCATTAATAGAAAAAGTAAGGTCAGGAAAACTAGAAATTAAGGAAAGGTCAAATTCTCCAAAATCTACTTGTGCATTTAGGTTGTTGTTCGCCACATCTTTAACAATTTGAACTAAATCATCTTTAAAGATTACAGGAACTAAAATAGCTGATAGCAGCACTATTACTATTAAACCGAAAAGTATCTTGAGAATGGTTTTCATGGCATTTATTTTCTTGCTCGTTGAGTGAACGAATGTAAGAAGTGTTGAGTAATTAAAAAGAGTGTTATTAACTGATTTTTGATTAATTAACGAAAAGAAAATTTATTTCCCGTCAACATCAATTTCTCCTTCCATCGAGGCAATAACGCTAGAAACCGTTGCATCGCCTGTAACATTCACAACTGTTCTACACATGTCTAAAATTCTATCTACAGGAAAAATAATTGCTATCCAGGCAGGATTTAATCCTACAGATTGCAATACCATAATCATCATAATTAAACCTGCAGAAGGAACAGCAGATGCACCTATTGAGGCAAGGGTGGCAGTAAGAACAATGGTAAGTTGTTGCACCACGTCTAGCTCTATCATGTGAAATTGGGCAAGAAATACCACAGCAACTGAAATGTAGAGCGAAGTTCCATCCATATTTACTGTAGCTCCAATAGGCAATACAAAGGAGGTTATCTTTTTAGATACTTTGAGTTTTTCATTTACACACTCCATGGTTACCGGCAAGGTTGCAGCACTTGAAGATGTTGAAAATGCCAAGGCTTGTGCTTCTCCAATTCCTTTAAAAAAATCTTTGTATGAAATTCCTTTTGCAAAAAAGTGAACTATTAATGGGTAAATAACAATTACCAAAAGCCCTAAGCCTGCCACTACTGCTAGAGAGTAGGTTCCAAGGCCAACAAAAATCTCTACTACTTTAGAAGGGTCATCTCCGGCCATTTCAGAAATTTTTCCTGCTAATAAGGCAAACACAAAAAATGGAGCAACCTTCATAACCACATCTACCATTTTTAGGAAAATTTCATTCATTCCTACAATTAGATTATAGACAGGTTTTGCCATTTCTGCATCAATCATTAAAAGCACGGCACCAAAGAAAATTCCAAAGAATATTATTTGTAACATCAAGCTATTACTGCCCAACGCGAAAAAGATATTTGAAGGAACAATATCCACAAGTATTTGGAGCGGCCCTTCGTCTTTCCTTTGCTTAACGCGATTAACCTTTGTGGCAACATTCATGTCTTCATCATCAAGGCTTTGAAAATTCTTTTCGGCTTCTGGCTTAATTTCGGCATATTGAGGGTCGGTAAGAAAGCTTTTGTGGTCTTTTATTTCTACTCCTGAGGTTTCTTGCACCCACATTTCGTAATTCATCCTGTTAAGAATACGTTGCTTCTCATCTACATAATCGCCTGGCTTTGTGAGGTTAACAATACCAAGACCTACAGTTATGGCAATTACGGTTGTAATGATGTAAGCTGTAAGCGTTTTGGCGCCAATTTTTCCTAAACTGTTGATGTCTTTGAGGTCTGAAATACCCTTTATAATAGAAAATAATACCAACGGAACAGCAATCAATTTCAATAAATTGATAAAAATTACACCAAATGGGTTTATCCAATCAATGGTGAATTTACTCCAACCCAAAAAGCTTGAAATAAAAGCCCAAATAATTCCTAAAATCAACCCTATGATAATCTGCCAATGCAGCGGGATTTTCTTCATATCCTATTTGTTCTTTGCAATAATAAGTGGTCTGCCAATACCAAAGCGGTCATTGCTTCAACAATAGGTACCGCCCGCGGAACTACACAAGGGTCGTGCCTGCCTTTTCCTTGCATTTGTATGGTCTCCCCTTTTTCATTAACAGTGGTTTGAGTTTGCATTAATGTGGCAACAGGTTTAAATGCAACCCTAAATGTAATGGGCATACCATTAGAAATACCGCCTTGTATACCTCCTGAGTAATTGGTTTTTGTGGCGATTTTATCTTCCTGTTTTATGAAAATATCATTGTGTTGGGAGCCAAGCATGGTAGCGGCTTCAAACCCGCTTCCAAATTCAACGCCTTTTACTGCATTAATGGTAAATAGTGCTTTTCCTAAGTTGGCATGCAGTTTTTCAAAAATTGGTTCGCCTAAACCTACAGGTACATTTTGAACCTCTGCTGAAATAATTCCACCAACCGTATCTCCTATTTTTTTTATCCGCTTTAAATAATCTTCAAAAATTACGGCGTATTCGGCATTTGCAGTCCTTAAAATATTCTTTTCAATTATTGAATAATCTAATTGAGCATTTGAAGGTATTACCTTTTCTCCAACAGCGGAAACATAGGCGAATATTTGAATGCCTTTT
>JAAZVO010000068.1 GCA_018623405.1 Crocinitomicaceae bacterium | reverse complement strand
TTTAAAAAGGAAGATTCAGCTACTTCTAAATTACCTTGTAGAACATTTACAATACCCTTTAACCGATAAACTTCGTAAAGGTCACTTGTTTCGTCATTATTCTTTTTTGCAATAAAACTGTCAACTATTTTTTCAGAAAAACTCGGGTTTGAAAATACTGAATCCCAAGCTTGGTTTAAATCGTTGTTTTGTGCAAAAACTCCTTTCACTAATATCGAAAGAATAATTACAATAAATCGTATTCTTAGCATAATCTTTCGAAAAATGTAAATAATTTATGACAACAGCCAAAAGATGGTAAATTATCATAAACAATTACTCTTTTAATTAAAATTTAAACCCAAAACTTAGAAAATGTGTTTTATTTAAATAACTTTTTATTCTTTGCATGCAATGAAGAACAATAAATTATTTCTATACCTTCCATTTTTAATAGCAATATTCTTTGGAGTTGGGCTATTTCTTGGCAGTAAAATCAACTTTAGTGGGCGCACAACAGAAGAAAATAAAAAGGTTTTTAACTTTCCCATTTCTCGTTCTTCAAAACTGAATGATGTAGTAAACTACATAGATAATGAGTATGTTGATCCTGTAAGAAGAGATGAGTTAGTTGATAAAGCTATTACTACTATCCTAGAAGAGTTAGACCCTCACTCTTACTACATTTCGTCTGCAGAACTCAAAGCCATGAGCGAGCCTTTAGAGGGTAGTTTTGATGGCATTGGAGTTCAATTTAGTATTCAGAAAGATACTGTTGTGGTAATTAACCCTGTGGTTGGCGGGCCATCTGAAAAAGTTGGAGTTGCGGCCGGCGACCGCATTGTGAAGGTTGATGGAGAAATAATTGCCGGTGTTGGCATTACCAACCGAAAGGTGATGAAAATGCTAAAAGGCCCAAAAGGCACCGAGGTAAATGTTGGCGTTTTAAGAAACACAAAAGATACCTTGGCTTTTACAATTACTCGAGATAAAATTCCAATTTACTCATTAGATGTAGCCTACATGATGAATGAAAATACGGGTTACATTAAACTGAGCAGGTTTTCTAAAAACACTTATGAGGAGTTTATGGATGCCGGCAAAGGCCTTCTAGATAAGGGCATGCAAAAAATGATACTTGACCTTAGGGGCAACGGTGGTGGCTTTATGGATGCTGCCATCAAAATTGCCGATGAATTTTTTGAAGATAAAACCCTAATTGTTTATACAGAAGGAAGGGCAAGACCCAAACAAAGCTACTACGCCACAAACAAAAGCACTTTTGCCAACACAGAATTAGCCATTTTAATTGACGAAAGCTCAGCCTCTGCAAGTGAAATTATTGCAGGTGCCATTCAAGATAACGACCGTGGAATTATTATTGGCCGCAGATCTTACGGAAAAGGTTTGGTGCAAGAACAATCATCTTGGCCTGATGGTTCTGCCACTAGACTTACCATTGCAAGGTATTACACTCCCTCGGGTAGATGTATTCAGAAACCTTATAATGAAGGCATTAAAAAGTATCATGAAGATTACGAAACTCGGGTTGAATCTGGAGAGTTATATTCTGAGCAAAACATTGATGTAAACGATTCATTAACATACATCACAGCAGGCGGGAGAACTGTTTTTGGTGGCGGAGGAATTCTACCCGATGCCTTTGTACCCGTAGATACCGTGGGAGCTTCATTTTTCCTTTCAGAATTAGTTTACCGAGGTATATTTTATCAATATGCATTTGAGTTTGCAGATAAACATAGAGAGGCGCTCAATAGCTTTTCGAGCTACCTTGAGTTTATTCCCTATTTTGAAAAAGAAAAGAATGAAATTTTAGAAGGTTTCTTAACGTTTGCTGAAGAAAAAGGAATGCAGAGAAATGAAGAATCATTTAAAAAATCAAAAGTTAGAATAGAAGAAAGGTTACGTGCGCAAATAGCCAGAAACATTTGGGAAGAGCAAGCCTTCTACCCTCTTTGGAACGAAAGCGATAAAGCTATAAATGAGGCATTAAAAATTTTAGAACAGCCTGTAGAAATAGCTCTTTTTGAAAAGAAAGATTCCGTTAAACAGCTTTAATTACCCAAGCTAAGATCTTCGCCCATAAGCAACCTTTTAAATTCAGATTCTTTAATAGGCATATCTTCTCTAAATTAGTATGTAGAACCCCATTGATGGTTTACTTTTGAGAAAGCCACATCTTGATCTTTAATTTCTAATAAATAAACTTGCCTAGTAAATTGAGGGAAAACCTCTTCGCTTATCATTTTTACAGTTCCTACTTGGTTATTTGTTGGATTAGATTTCGAATAATTTATTTCATTAGAGGCTAGATAATTTCGTTCTTCTCGGATATTATTTTTAATTTTTTTATCGCTTTTTGCTGCCAACAATAGCTCTTTAGGAAAATAGGCTCCATTAATATCCCAATCAAAAACAGATGTTTCTTCATCAAAATACACTCTTCCTGATTTTATGGTTTTTTCCATCTCATCTAACTTATCATCTTCTTTTATTAAATAAACCTCCCATTGCTTAAATTTAAAACCAGGATGAACAATTGAAGGATTAACGCCTTCGGTTTCATAAGCAACCCATTTACTGTAGTGTTTTAGCTTTTCAAATTCTATGAAATAATTTTCACCTAAAGGAAGATTTAAATTAAATTGACCTTTACTGTTTGTTCTGTCAGTTTCAACTAATGAGTCTGTGGTATAAACATTTATAAGCGCATTTACCAATGGGCCTTCTTCATTAATTACTTTTCCATGAATTTCGAAGCTTTGCTTTTGCGAATAGCAATTAAATATGGTTGCAAAAAACACCCACCCTATGAGCATAAAATGCTTCATCTTACCACTAATTTTTTAGAATAAGTATTTGTGCCCAGTAAAAAGTTGATAATGTAAATTCCAGGATTTAAGTTTTCTTCAAAATCTAATATAAGCAATCCATTTTCCCCTTGGTTTATAAACGTAATATCGCCAACCTCATCTAGCTGATAGATATTATTTATTAAAATAGAGATATTATCAGGGTCGTTTTCAGGAATTTTCACAAAAACCCTATCTCCATTGTTCGGGTTGGGGTAAATAGTTAAGCCATCATTTGTAATGTTTACAGGCTCTTCAAAATTTACTTAGATGGGAGAAAACTCTTCGAATTTTCCATCTTTATCAAATTGCACCAATCTGTAGTAGTTTGCGCCCGCCGTTGGGTTATTATGGTTAAATGAATACTCAATAGCATTATTGCTGTTGCCTGCTGCTTCAATTTGGGCTATCTCGCTATACAAAATGCCATCAATGGAGTGTTATCTTTTAATTCGAATTTGTCATCAATAAATGTGTTGCCATTAAAAACAACCGAGTCAGCATCTTCTAAGGTTAATTTTTTAACGAAAAATGCATTGCCGTTTATGATTAGTTTGCCGTTGTCTTTTACTTCCTAATCGTTTTCTACATAAATAGAATCGATTATTCCTACTCGGGAGTTGTTGTCTTTTACGTTTAATTCTTTAGTTGTAATTAAGTCATTTGCAATAACCTTTCCTCCATTTTCTACTTCAAACTTTTTATTATCGTTAGTAATAGAGCCACCTGTATTTATGGTCATTTGGCCTTCTATATTAATGTCTTGATCGTAGGCTACATCATGATTAATAATAATTGTTTGGCCTGATGACACATTTTCTGGAGGAGCCACACCTGCAGCCCAAATGTTATCATCATCATAATCACCATGGGCAATAGTGGTAAATGTTTGGGCAACAGCGCCAAATGATAAAAACAGCCCGATAAAAAATACTAAATGCTTCATTGCAATCTAATTAAGAAAGCAAAATAACCGCACAACAATGTCTGTTGTTAGCTTTTTACTGCTATGTGCAACAAATTACCTTTTTATGAAAATTTTTTAGATGCTTTGAAATTTGTTGTGAAAAACAAGCAAATTTTGATTCTAGAATGAAACCATCTAAACATATTTGAGTATAAACTAATTAGACCTTTAATAAGTCGTTTTTTTATATTTTTAGGCAATTTTTTGCTAAAATCAACACGTTTTTATATTAACAATAGTTTTACCCTTTAACCTTATACTGTTATGGCCGCCATTTTAATTGTAGAAGATAATCAATCTTTAGCTGAAACCATTAAGGATATTTTGCTTAGCCACGGGCATTATTGCGAAATTTCTTTTGGTATAAAATCAGCAAAAGCCTTTGTTGAAAATGATATGCCCGACATTGTCATACTTGATTTTTATTTGCCTGATGGCACCGCCATAAACCTTATTAATTATATTAGAGTAGAAAAAAAACTAAACCTCCCTATTATTGGAATTTCTGCCGCCCACGATGATGTTTTAAAATTTAAAGTTTTAGAAGCCGGTGCTAATGACCATATTAATAAGCCGTTTAATGCCCAAGAGCTAATATTTAAGGTTAACAACTATGCCGCAATGTTGGGCAAACCAAATAAACCCAACACTGATTACGAAAAAATAAATAACTCCCTTTTCGAAAACTTATTAATTGATGAAATTGAATCTTTAATACATAACCAAAAACTTAGCCTTCCTGCGTTAGCTAAAAGAATGAAGCTATCTACCTCGGGCTTATCAAAAAAAATAAAACGAATAACAGGCAAAAGCTATTTTGATATTATAGCAATAGTAAAAATTACCAAAGCCAAAAAGCTTTTAGCAAGAGGAGACAATAATATTTCGCAAGTAGCACTCCTTACAGGGTTTAAAAGAGTATCTCACTTCTCTAGTTTTTTTAAGGCTATGGAAGGCATTAGCCCTAAAAAATTTGAATTAACTAATAAAAAAAGCAAATAATGACAGAAACTTTTCTGCTTAAAACAAGTTTAGCGCTTTTTAGCAACGATTTTAAACTGCTTCAACTATCGCATAGTGCCAAAGTGTTTTTTGATAATTTGGGCAAAAAAGAGTTAAGCGAAATTGAAAGTTATGTTTTCGACTATCTTTTTGGCTACGGTAAAAATGAAAATATTGGCGCACTAAAAAGATTTGTAGAAACCAAAGACGCCATTTTTAAACTTGTTTATTTACCTCTGTTACAAGAAGAGTTTTATTTATTCGAGATTTTTCCAAGAACAAAAAATTATGACGAGCAAAGTAAACTTTATGTAGATACTTTCATAGATAATTTAGACTCTTATGGGGTATGTAATATGAATTTTTCTACAGGAGCTATTGATGGTACCGAAACCCTCATGAATAACCTAAAAGTACCTTCAGAAAAAAAATGCACCATTTTAACTTTTCGAGATAAAATCTATCAAGGCACCCATAAGGAATTCGATCAAATTTATTCTGATGCAATAGACGGTATAAAAGAGCAGCGAATTATTGTATCTAAAATGACACTAATGTCATACGAAAACGAAGCGTTTGATTTTACTGCTTTTGCCATAGGTTTTTACAACAGAGACTTAGAAGCCAATGTAATTACCGTTTACCGTGAAAGCCAATTATCCAACACCGCAAACAAACCTGAAACACAAATAAATGAGTCTTTTGACGATGACATTATAAGGGTTAGGCTAAACAAATCTTTTCAAATTATTAATGCTAACGAAAGCTTTTTTGAGGCAGTGGGTATGGAGCATAAACCACTAGAGTCTTCAAATTTTGGTGATTTTATAGCTCAGTTCGATCAAAAATATTTACACTCTATTATTGAGTCTGTCGAAAACGGCAGTCCAAAATTTGCTTTTCCGTGCGAAATTAAACGGCGCGACAACACTTACTTCTCTGCTTATTTAAGTATATCGGCAAATTTTGAATCGAAAGCCCTCTCAGGTTTCGATGTACTTATTATAAAATTAAACGCCGACATAGACTTAAGGTCGCAAATTGAAGATTCTTACTTCAGGCTTAAATCTTTGGTAATGAGGTTAAACCTAGGTGTATTAGTAGAAAAGCCAGGTAGAATAATTGACTTTGCCAACAAGACTTTTTGCGAATTATTTAAAATACCCGTTAACCCTGTTGATTTAAGAGGGTTAAGTTGTGCCCAATCAGCAGAGCAAACAGCGCCAATGTTTAAAAACCCAAAAAAATTTATTCAAAGAATAGAAGAAATTTTAGCGGAAAACAAACCGGTTTTTGGTGAGTTGGTTGAATTAAGTAATGGTAAAGTATATGCTAGAGACTATATTCCTTTAAACAGCACTGATTCTTCAAAAGGATTAATATGGCAATACCAAGATGTTACAGACACCATAAAAACAGAAGAGCGGTTAAAAGAAAACTTAAATAAAGAACGAGAATTAAAAAAAGCCATTAGCTCTCTTGTTTCAACGGCCTCACATCAGCTAAGAAATCCAATTGCTGTGGTAGATGCCAACATACAGTTACTGCAAGAAATAACTCCGCCAAACAACCCTATGCAAGAGCGTATTTTTGATAGGATAAATAAGGAGTTTAACAGATTTAAAATATTGCTTGATGATATTTTAATTGTAGAAAAGCTACGTGCAGGTAAAGTAGAGGCCTTTAAAGAAGCTTTAGATATAACAAGAATTATTAAAGACCTTAAAGTATGGTCATTTTCTCCTTATGTAGATGGCAGAACCCTAGCCATAAACATTATTGGAAAACCTACTGATGTAGTAATAGATTCTCACCTTTTCGATGCTGTAATTTTAAACTTGCTTACCAACGCGTTTAAATATTCGCCAGATGTAGATGCTCCTGAGTTGAATATAAAATTTGAAGGAGATAATGTAAAAATTTGTGTTAAAGATTTTGGAATTGGAATTCCCAAAAAAGAGCAAGACAAACTTTTCTCAAACTTTTTTAGGGCATCAAATGTAAAGGCATTTCCAGGCAGCGGCCTTGGGTTAAGCATCGCAAAAGAATACGTAAACAGAATGGGCGGCACCTTAAGCTTCAAATCAACCCAACACAAAGGCACAGAGTTTATTATAGAACTTCCTTTATAAAATTTTCCTTTTTAAAGTAATTTTTTCTCAAAAAAAACCTTTTTAAAACCAATTTAAAGTCAGGTAGTTAATTTCAAAAAATAATCGGTTGGCTAGGGCCCAATTTGCTGGCGGTTTGGCAGGTTGGGCCCTTCTTTTTAGTAAAAAGATGCAAAAAATAGTTTGGATAATTGAGGACAATTTAATGCTCGGACAAACCATTTCCGATTATTTAACAAGCAAGCGTTTTACTTGCAAAACTTTTGATAATGGTGAAGATGCAATAGCCTGCTTTTCAAAAGAAATTCCAGATTTAATCATTTGCGATATGATGCTGCCCGGCATTAGTGGCCTACAGGTTTTAAAAAAGTTTAGTGCTATAAATACTACCAATTGGGTTCCCTTCATTTTTTTAAGCGCGGTTAAATATGAAAACACCCACCGCGAGGCTTTAAACCTTGGAGCAGATGATTATATTACAAAGCCTTTTACTTTTGAAGAGTTAATGGGCTCAATAAATGCCCGTTTAAAAAGGTCTGAGTTAGAACAAAACTCAAAAAAAGAAGCCCAACAAAAAATTGAAGAGTTATCCCTACAGCTAGCTGAGTTAAAAATGCTGGTTAACCACAAGGTAAGGTCATACGCATCAAAAATTTGGGTAAAGAAAAAAGAACTTGATGACCAAATTGAAGACCCTCAATTAAAGCAATTAATTTTTGCTGAAACGAAAAAAATATTAGATATCACAGAGGGTGCAAAAACTATTATTCCTAAAAAAACTAAACCAAAAGAAAAGCCCATAATCAAATCTAATTGCACAATTTTTTTGATTGATGATGAGCGGTTTTCATTATTTATTTTAGAAAAATTCTTCTCTTCTGCCCTACCAAATTTAAAGGTAAAATCGTTCTCAAACCCCATAGTTGGTTTAAAAGAGTTAGAGCTAAACCCCCCCGACCTTCTAGTTTTAGACTTAATGATGCCAGAAATGGATGGATTTACAGTGTTAAAAGAAATGGAAAAAAGAAACTTGAATGTACCGGTTATCATACACTCCTCAACCTCTAACCAAATAGAACTAGACCAAACCAAAAAATTTAGCAACGTTAAAGGTATTGTTGGTAAACCAATAAAGCCTGATTTGTTGAAGCTTTCAGTAGAAAACATACTAAGCTTATAGTTATGAAAAAGTTAATTTTTTTCTCAAAAATTATTTTCACCAGTGCTGGTTTTTGGTGCGTATTGCTATTTCAATTTACTATGCCGGGTTTTGCTCAAAAAACAAAGGCTAATTAACAAGAGCATTTTAAACTCTTTACCCCTCAACATTACCTTGAAATCGCGCGATGGAAAATACTTTTTTGCCAATACCCACATGATTAAATCTATTGGCAAAACGGTAGATGAAGTAATGGGCAAAACAGATGAAGAAATTTATGGCATAGATAACATTAAGTCATTTAAAGCATCAGACTTGGCTGCGTGGAATAATGAGTTTTCAGGGGTATTTGAGGAGGAGTATTTAATAAAAGGCGAAAAAAAGTACATTATTTCTGGTAAATATGTAATTGATACGGGCGATGAAGACGACCATACCAATTATTTACTGTCGTTTTCTTTTGATATTTCAGACAGAAAAAAAGCAGAACTCGCACTAGAAAAAGCGTTAAAAGCAAAAGACGACTTTTTATCTACAATGAGTCATGAAATAAGAACACCCCTACACACCATAATTGGAGTAAGTGAGCTTTTAAAATACAACGAAAATGAAGAAAACAAACAGCTTTTAGATTCTTTAGTATTTTCATCAAAACACTTAATGGGGTTGATTAACGACATTTTGGATTTCTCTAAAATTAATACAAACAGCTTTAAATTCGAGTTTACTGAAATTGATCTCGAAAATTTTCTCACTGAAATTTTAAATCAGTTTACCTCAACAACCACCAACAAAGGTATAGACCTAAAACCCTTAGAACCAATTAGCTTAAACAAATACGTTCTTTTTGATGAGTTGCGACTTTCTCAAATTATCAATAATTTACTTTCTAATGCCATAAAGTTTACTGAATCGGGTTATGTTAAACTAACCTGTAAAGTAATTGAGCAAACCCTAAAAAAAGTAACCTTACTTTTTTCTGTTGAAGACACCGGCATAGGAATTAAAGCAGAAAATATTGAAACGGTTAAAAAGGCTTTTATTCAAGAAACTACAGGAACATCAAGAAAATATGGGGGCACAGGATTAGGACTTAGTATTATTGATGGTTTACTCTCTAAATTATCAAGCAAGCTAGAAATTGAAAGCACTTATGGGCAAGGCTCACGCTTTTATTTTCAATTAACACTAAACCTTGGCAAACTCATTCAAGGAAAAAATACAACTCCCGAAGAAAACAACAACATTAACCTCCCATTAAACCTTACTGTGCTTTACGTAGAAGATATGATTCCTAACCAAGTTCTAATGGAAGCTATGGTAGAAAGTTGGGGAATTGAATTACAATTAGCAAGCTCTGCCAAAGAGGGTTTAGCAATGAGCAATGCCCAACTGTTCGACCTTATTCTAATGGACATACAAATACCTGAAATTGATGGTGTTACGGGTTATAAAATGATTAGAACTAAAAGTAAGTTAAACAAAAAAACACCTATTGTTGCCTTTACGGCAAATGCCGAGTCCTCTGAAGTTTCTTACTACAAAGGAGTTGGCTTTGATGATGTGCTAACGAAACCAATTACCCCTAAAAAATTAAAACAGTTTTTTTTAGAAAACTTTAAACCCTAAATAAAATGAAAAACCCGATAAACGAAATTGATTTTGAATCTTTCGATAATATCTTCGCAAACAAGCCCGAAATGTATTTAAAGTTTATTGATGCCTGTATTTCTTCATTTAAACGAACCGCAGAAGGTATCAAAGATACAAGCATATACAATGCTGATTTTGATACTATTTCTGAATTAAGGCATGCCATTTTACCAACAGTGGCGTCACTTAGTTTAGGCTCTACTAGTGAGTTGCTTAAAAATATTTATCCGGGCAATAAAGAAATTAAAACAGTAGTGACTAACCTTGAAGAAAATATTGAAAGTGTAATAACTATCTTAGAGGCAAAGAGAAAAGAAATAGTGAATAGCTGAAAATTACTTTTCTAAAGGGTTAAAAGTTTTAATTGTAGAAGATGATGCATCGCTAAACGAAACGTTAAGCGATTATCTGACTATTAGAGGCTTAAATATTTCTGCTTTTTTTCGGGCAGAGCCTGCATGGGAGCTTTTAAACACCGAAAAATTCGACCTTATTATTTCAGACATTATGATGGAAGGTATGGGTGGACTTGAATTTTTGAAAAGAGCAAAAAGAGGCGAAAGGCTAAAGGATATTCCATTTATAATTATTTCTGCTAAAGCAAGCTCTCAAGACCTTAGAGAAGGTATGAACTTAGGTGCTGACGACTAACTTTTTAAACCTTTTAAGCTTTCTGACCTAGACAAAACAATGCAAAGGCTTTTAGAGAAAAAAGAAAGCTCCACAAAAGATTTAATTAAAGTACAAAAGCGGCTGAATATTGAAAAAAAGAAAAGAGAAAAACTCGAGTATTATTCAAGCCATATTGTTAGGAAACATATTTCAAATGCTCAAGGTATTATTGAATTACTTATTTCTCAGTACCCTAAAGAGGATTTGTTAACTTACCTAAAAGATGAAATTGAAGCTTTGAACGATATTTCTATAAGCCAAATAAACCCCGAAACCTCTCATGATAGCATCTTAAAAAAGCCTAACAACATTTTATTGGTTGATGATGATGAAGTAGCGCTATTTTATAATAAAAGAATGGTAGAACTTTTTATTAAACCCGAATTTTTAGAAACAATTTCAGACCCCAGAAAAGTATTACCTTATTTGCAATCTTCTAAAATAAAAATAGATTTAATAATCCTCGACTTAAACATGCCAAACCTTAACGGAATGGAAGTTTTAAATCAACTAAAAGAGGAAAATTTACTTCATCCAACCATTATTTTGTCATACGATTTAAGCTCAATAAGGCAAAAAGACCTTTCGGTATTTGATGTATTAGAGGTGTGGACAAAACCTGTTACTGAAGAACAAATAAACTCATTCTTAGAGTCTATAAATGCTTAAACTACTGATTTAACCAATCTTTAAATCTACCCGAGCGCTCTACATCTACAATACTTCGCTTGTTTGATAGGGGGTTTAGTTTTACAAATACCCTAGATTTTGAATACGGCTCAGTACAGCGATTCTAAATCATTGGTGTCTATCACGCTTCCAATTAGCCCAATCTCACTAATCCCGGCTAAACCAAAAACTTCAAAAGTTCCTTTGCCCTCTGTTGGAAGATTAAGTTTAAAAGACACATCTTGATAATCAGGAACAGCAGCGCCAGTGCCAAAGTTGATTCCTAAAGCCTTAAAAGCCCCACGGGTATAGTATCTGTAATTTACCAAATAAAAGCCTCGCTTATGTCCT
>JAAZVO010000313.1 GCA_018623405.1 Crocinitomicaceae bacterium | reverse complement strand
TTATAAAAACAAGGGTGATGTATTTGATTTTGGACCTTTAAACCTTTTAGGAAAATATACCGATAGTCACCCAAAAGTGATGAAAGAGTGGATGGCCAAATTTGATTGGGCAGACCAATTACAATTTACCGGAAAACCAAACCCCAACAGAAAACCCCACAAACACGAAAAAACCAAATACCGCATCTTAACTTTTATTGAGCAAACACTTCTTGGTGGTAAACAAATAGGTGGTTTCAAAAACTACATTTTACTCAATAAGTAGTGTTCAATAACGAACAATTTTAGTGTTCAAAAACGAACATTAAAAACAAACTTAAACCCCCACAAATAACTGCAAAACAAGCTATTAACTCAAAAATACCTTTTGGTATTTTCATTGAAAACATTCAATAACCGAATTGAATGAAAATGCTTAAAAGTTACCTTAAAACTGCCCTAAGACACATGGGCAAGCACCTTACTTACACCTTAATTTCTGTTATTGGTTTAGCTGTTGCAATTACCTGCTTTTTACTAATTAACTTGTATGTTTTTGACGAATTAAGCTTTGATAAATTCCATAAAAACGGAGATAGAATTTATCGTGTTGCCGAAACCATTGAGCATAATGGTGTTATACATGCCGCTTTATCTAGTTTATCTGTTGGGCCGCAAATGGCAGCCGATTATGAAGAGGTAGAAAGTTATGTGAGGTTTATGAATATGGGTCAAAAACTTACTGTAAAAGTGGGTGACCAAATTTTTAGAGAAGAAAACTTTTGGAGAGCTGATAGAACCCTTTTCAACATTTTCTCTTTCAGCCTGCTTTTTGGCGATCCCCAAATTGCACTTGCAGCGCCCAAATCAGTAGTATTATCAGAAGAACTCGCCATCAAATATTTTAAGGATGCATCCCTGGCAGTAGGCAATGAATTGTTTATTGGCAACTCCTTATATAATGTAACCGGTGTAGTTGAGAACCAACCCGGAAATTCAGAGATTCAGTACAATGCATTTACCTCTATTAATACCATCCCTGCTCAACAAATGCAAGCATTGCAAGCAGATTGGTTTAGATTGGCTGCCTTTACTTTTTAAAATTTAAAACACCCAATCAAAAAGAAATATTTGAAGCAAAATTACCCGGCTTTGTTGAGAAATATATTGTTCCCTATGTGGCCACCTTCGGGGGCAATAGCACCGCTTCTTTTTACCTTCAACCAATAGAAAACCTCCATTTTGATAATTCTAGAGAATATGATCTTCCAAAAGGAAATATCAACTACCTCATCATTTTTATTGCGCTATCCATTTTTATTTTACTAATTGCTTGTATCAACTTCATTAACCTTAGTTTAGCCCAATCTGCTAAAAGAGCAAAAGAAGTTGGCTTAAGAAAAACCTTTGGAGCTGCAAAAGCAAACATTAGAACTCAGTTTTTTGGTGAGTCGTTCTTAATGGGCTTTTTTGCCATTTCAACGGGGTTTATTCTAGCCTTGGTTTGCTTGCCAATTTTTAATGGAATAAGCCAGAAAGAGATTGAAATTTCAGCATTTTTCAACCTTCCTGTTTTTGGCACTTTACTTTTTGCCCTTTTACTTATTGGATTTTTTTCAGGTGGTTATCCTGCTTTGGTGTTAGCACGTTTTCAACCTGTAACTATTATGAAGGGAGCATTACCAAAACTTGGCGGTTATCATCAATTAAGAAAAACATTATTGGGAGTTCAATACGCATTTTCACTATTCATGATAATTGGCACCATTGCCATTTATCTGCAATTAAACTACCTGCAAAATAAAAACTTAGGTTTCCAAAAAGAGAACTTGATGATACTCACTATACCTCAAGACACTGCCGTTTACAATAAACTTCAATACTTAAAAAACGACCTTTTACAAACTGCAGGAGTAAAAGGAATAACAGGAAGTGGAAGCATGCCCGGACAAAACTCTGGTGAGCTAATGTTTAGGATTGAGCAAGAGGGAGAAATGATTGACAAAAACATCAAGTTTATGACTGTGGATGAAGATTTCTTGAAAATAATGGGAATAGAATTAATTGATGGAAGAAACTTTAGCAAAGACATAACCACAGACCCATCACAGGCTTTTATCATAAATCAATCTGCGGTAGACCGTTTTGGTTGGACCGAAAACCCTTTAGGAAAACGCATGCAATGGGGTTTAATGGGAAATGGACAAGCTGCAAATGATGGTAAAGTTATAGGTGTTGCAAAAGATTTTCATTTTCTTTCACTTCACAACCCTTTAGAGCCACTTGCTCTTATTTTCAGACCCAATTTCTCCGGTTTATTTTCTATAAAAATTGAAAGCAATCAAATAGAACCTACAATAAAAGTAGTGGAGGAAAAATGGAAAAGCTTCGCCAAAAGCCACCCCTTAGAATACACTTTTTTAGAAGATAGAATTGCTAATCAATACCAACAAGAAAAAATATTACTCAAAATATTCGGATACTTTGCATTGCTAAGCCTCATAATAGCGTCAATTGGATTATTTGCATTAACCTCACTTTTCCTCAAACAAAAGGAAAAAGAAATTGGATTAAGAAAAATTTTAGGTGCAACCTTATCCAATGTAACTACACTGATTTCAAAAGAATTTCTTTGGCTAATTCTAATTGCGTTCTTTATAACCACTCCCCTTGCTTGGTACTTTATTAATTATTGGCTTCAAGAGTTTAGTTACCGCATTGATACCCCTTTTTCAGGTTTTATTTTATCAGGCCTTGTTACAGTATTAATTTCAATGATAACTGTTTGGTATCATATCAAGCAAGCTGCAAGTTATAACCCTGCGAAAGCCATAAAATACGAGTAATGGATAGAGTAATAAAGAAAAAAAATCAAACTCCAAGGAAAGTATTTATTAGCAGTTTATTGTTAATTCTTTCTGCTGGATTTATTTACCTCTTGGTTTCTGCTGCAACAAATAACAGTTTGCGGGTTGAGAAGTCTAAAATTCAAATTGGTGAAGTAGTGTTCGGAGATTTTCAAGATGCGATTCCGATTCAAGCTACCGTTGAGCCGCTAACTAGCGTTGTAATTACAGCACCCGAAGGAGGAAATATTGATGAAATTTTTGTTGAAGACGGAGCAATGGTTAATAAAGGCGACCCTTTATTAAGGCTTAC